>CAYWNG010000119.1:0-13122 GCA_964458685.1 uncultured Pirellulaceae bacterium | reverse complement strand
CTACAGAGGCGTCCGCCCGATAAGTGCTAGCGAGACTAGCCTTGTTGCATCAGAGCGGCAACAACGGGCGAATCGTAGTTGAGGTTCGTAGAGACTGCCTGCACGTCGTCGTGATCTTCGAGCAGTTCCAGTAGCTTCAGCACGGTCTTGGCAGTCTCTTCGTCGACATCGACTGTCATTTGAGGAATGCGAGTGACTTGAGCCATATCCATGGCGATCGATGCAGCTTCCAGAGCAGAGGAAACTTGCGCGAGATTCTCAGGTGCAGTCGTGATCTCGATGCGATCTTCGAGAACTTGGATATCTTCGGCATCATTCTCTAGAGCAACTTCCATGACTTGCTCTTCGCGGTCTTTACTGCCAACGATGATCAGGCCTTTGCGGTCGAACATGTAGGCCACGCAACCAGTCCCACCCAGCGATCCGCCATGGTTGTCGAAAATCTTGCGGACTTCGGGGGCGGTTCGATTGCGATTATCGGTCATGATATCGCACATGATGGCAACACCCGAAGGACCGTAGCCCTCGTAGAGAATCTCTTCGACATCACCGCCGTCAAGTTCGCCTGTGCCCTTCTTGATGGCTCGTTCAATATTGTCTTTCGGGACGCTCATCGCCTTAGCATCTTGAATTGCCGTTCGCAGACGAGCGTTATGATCGGGATCTCCGCCGCCCATTTTGGCTGCAACGATGATTGCTTTCGAAAGCTTGGACCAAAGCTTAGAGCGCTTGCTGTCCACTGCGGCTTTACGATGGCGAATATTAGCGGAGTGTGAATGTCCTGCCATGATTCAACTAATGATAAGAAGCTGATGTTGGATATTTGGTTGTGGAGCCATTCTAAACTGAAAGCTCAGTTTTGCTACACAGCGATGGTTCCAGCGTAAGGTCAACGCTTGGCTACTTGGGCTTGCGTTTGGTTGGAGCCGCAGCACCTTTAGTCCCCGGTTTTTTGGGTGGAGCCGTCTTCTTTGGAGCCGCAGGTTTTTCAGCGGGTTTCTTAGCTGGCGGTGCAGCCTTTTTCGGAGCTGGAGCCGGTGCAGCAGCAGGCTTCTTGACGGGTGCGGCAGCTTTCTTGGCTGCATCAGCCTTCGCGGCAGCTTCAGCTTTAGTATCTACTTTCGCAGGCTCGACTTTAGCTGTCTTCGCAGGCGGTGCAGCTTTCTCAGGCTTGGCAGGCGGTGCCTTGGCTACTGGCGCTGATTTTACTGGGGCAACCTCTTTCGGCTTTTCCTTTTTCTCTGGAGCGCCAGCTTCCTTCAAAATTGCTTTAGTATTTTTGCCGCCTGGGGAACTGGCAACCAATAATCCCAATTGGTGCAAGCATGAAGCAAACTCAGCGCCTTTAGTCTTTGTTACGGTCCGTTCGAGCCCAGGGATTTGTCCCTTTTCTGCTTCACTATCCGACATGATTTCTGTCGCCAGTAGAACCTTGACGATGTTCTCGCTGACTGGAATTGCATGTCCGCCAAAAGCATTTTGCATGACATAATTCAGCACGAACTTAGTCATTCCAGCAAGCTTCTCAAGTTCTGCAATCGCCTTACCTTGATTCATCTTGGCCAGTTCTTCGACATCAAAACTGTACCGAGTTTCAAAGATCGACTGCAAGCTCTTCTTCACACGAGTCGCTGCGGCGGCAGGCGCGGGCAGATTGCTCAGGTGCTCTACCAATTCGGTTACCGTAGTAACGCGAACTTCATTCCAGTCCACGAAAAATTCCTGAAGGCGATGAAACGCTTCATCGGCCAAGTCGTAGGGCGCATCCTCTAAGCAGCACGCGTAGATGAGATGTTCCAGGATGTTACGATCTTTGGGAGCCAGCACGGGCGTAAAATGCTTGCTGACTACTTTCTGAAGAAGTTGGATGCGATCTCCGCGACTCTTGCTACTCATTTGACTGGCTAATCTCTTCGTATCTCGGTTTAATCTATCGACTTCAGATCATCTGTTGCACATCGGTGCGATGTAAGATTTCATCCATCTCTTACGACTGCGGGTTGCGAGCTTCATCCGTGTTCAGGTTCTGATCCATTGAACTTGATTCGCTGTGAGCTGGTTCGGCAATGCCTTCCGCTAAACGTTTAGCAGCCAGTTCCTCTCGCTCGCGAGCGAGGTCGGCCAGGATCTGCCCAACTTCAAGGCTCTTCTTGACTCCCAAATCTATTTCAAAGCTAAGCCGGGGCGTGTAGCGTGTTTCAATACGCTTGGCAATCTTGGCTTGCAGAAAGCCAGCCGAATTGGTTAGGCCACGAATGCAAAGTTGTTGCTTGCCTTCGTCGCCCATCACGCTGACTAACACTTTAGCGCTGCGCATATCGGGAGTAATTTCTACTCCCGTGACAGTTACATTTTGTACGCGCGGATCGCGAATTTCGGTCAAGATTGCCATGCTGACAACCTCGCGAATTGCTTCTGCGGCTTTTAACATTCGGCGACTAGCCATGTTGGTCTCCTATGAGGGTGTGAGCCTAGTCCAGCTTACGGGCCACTTCCTCAATTCGGTAGGCTTCCAATATGTCATCCGGTTTGAGATCGTTAAAGTTCGCAAGTCTAATACCACATTCCATGCCTCGCGGCACTTCTTTGACATCGTCACGATGTCGCTTGAGCGATTCTAGTGCGTAATCGCCAATGGTTCGATTGTCTCGGTGAACGCGAACGCGACAACCGCGTTCGATTGCACCTTGAGCCACCAAGCAACCGGCGACTGCGCCGACCTTGCTGATGGTGAACACCGTTTTGACGATCGCTCGTCCAAGTTCGACGACGCGCTCTTCTGGCTTCAATCGACCTTCAAGAATCGCCTTGATGTCTTCAGCAAGCTTGTAAATGATGTCGTAGCGTCGAATTTCGACATTGCGATCATCGGCTAGCGAGCGAGCTTGTTCATCCGGAATCACGTTAAAGCCCACGATCACTGCGTGTGAAGCACTGGCCAGCGTCACGTCAGCGACGGTGATACCACCGACACTCTTCTGAAGTATGCGAATGAACACTTCGGGGTGATCGATCTTGGATAGCTCTTTCTCAATCGCTTCCAAGCTACCACGAGCGTCTGCGCGAATGATCATGTTCAGTTCAACACGATCTTCGACCTTGCCAAGCTTTCCAGACTGCAGCAAGCTTTGGAATGTTTCGAAGGAAACCTTCGGCGAACTTCCAGAGAGCGACTGAGCGCGTGAAACATCTTCGCGTGATTCGGCCAATTCGCGAGCCTTGGCAATATCGTCCAGAATGTAGAAGCGATCGCCAGCAGCCGGTGGATGGTTCAAGCCTGTGATATTGATTGGCACCGATGGACCAGCAGACTTGAATTGAACAGTGGTATTGAGAGTGTCATGAATTGCTTTGATGCGGCCATAGCTTGAACCGCAAAGCACGATGTCGCCAACTTTGACGGTACCGTTTTGAACGACCAGCTTAGCGATCACACCCTTGTCCGACTGCTGTTCTGATTCCAAGCAGACACCCATACCAGGTCGATTGGGGTTGGCTTTGTAATCGTTCAGTTCAGCAACCGTCAAAAGCGTCTCGAGCAGTTCGTCCATACCTTGACCGGTAATCGCGCTGGTACGAACGACTTCAACGTCGCCGCCCCATTCGCTAGGAGTCAGGCCGTGTTCGGTCATTTGCGTCAGGATTCGATTGACATCAACACCCGGCAAATCGATCTTGTTCAAAGCCACGACGATAGGAACGCCAGCGGCCTTGGCGTGACTGATGGCTTCCTCAGTTTGAGGCATGATGCCGTCGTCGGCCGCAACAACTAGAATCGCGATGTCGGTAACGTTAGCACCCCGAGCTCGCATTTCTGTAAACGCTTCGTGGCCAGGAGTATCAACGAACGAGATCAGCTTGCCGTCTTTTTCGACTTGGTAAGCGCGAATGTGCTGAGTAATACCACCAGCCTCGCCCTTCACAATGCGAGTGCCGATCAAGTAGTCCAATAGCGAAGTCTTACCGTGATCCACGTGGCCCAAGAAGGTCACGATTGGCGGACGTGAAACCAGCGATTCCTCGGAGTCTTGGTCATCTTCCATAGCCTGGATCATCGTATCTTCCAACGATTCAGGCTGACGGAATTGAAGATCCACGTTCAGCTCGACAGCCAACAGTTCGGCGAGTTCCGCATCGATGTTGGCGTTAATGTTCAGCATTTGCCCCATCTGCATCAAAGCAGCCAAGACTCGACCCGACGGCACACCAGCGGCTTCGGAAAAACTACGAACGGTGCAAGGCAATTCCAAAACGACATTCTCCTTCCGCGGTGCAGCGGTATTGGTTCCTTTACGAACCAGCTTCTTATATCCACGATTGCGTCGATCATCGTCTTCAGCAACGATATCCAAAGGTCGCTTTCGACGTTCGGCGCGAGCAGCGGCGATACCAACGCCCGCCTTCTTGCCTGGCTTAACTTCTTCTTCCTCTTCAATCGGACGACCGTGCTTACCTTTACGGTCAGCTGCGGCTTTCGCAAAGCCTTTAAGCCCGCCTTCTGCTGCTGGAGCTTTAGCACGTGGATCAGCAATTGCAGCAGCGCCGCCCTTGCCCCGCTTGCCTTCTTCGCGTTCGGCCTTTTGCTGAGCCTCCATCTGCTCCAGCGGAGCCTTCATGCCTTGCTTCTGTCCAGAGATATCGTCTTTGGTAAAACGAATTTCGGGCTTTTGAGGAGCCGGTTCATTAGACTTTGGCGGTGGAGGTGGAGCCGAGCTCTTTGGTACCGACGCCAAGTTGATGACGGGTGTTCTAGCCTGAGGAGGTCGTTTACGTTCTTTATCTTCGGGAGCTTTATCCGATCGCGTACCACTACGACGAGCGTCCAGGCTTCGCACTCGTCCGCCAGAAGCCGATGGCGAAACGAAATCTTCTCGCGAGAAGGCCTTAGGCGGTGTGGGGGCCTTGCTGACAGGTTGTTCGACTTCAACTGGGGCTTGAGCTTCTACTTCGACCTGCGGCGGTTCTGGCTGAACCAATTCCTCTTGCGGCTCAACAGGTGGTGCCGTTTCGGTTGTCGGCGCAGATGCTACTGGGGCGGTGCGTTGTGTCGATGGAGCGCGCAAGTCGCGCGGACGGCCACCACCAATTCGTGATGCCGCTGGTCCTAGCGGAGCAGTGCGCACTGGTGGAGCGTCCACCGTGTTGCCTTTAGGTTTCTCTGGCGCAGCGGGTTTGTTCTCACCCGATAGATACTTCTGAATCCGCGCAACCTCTTCGTCTTCAAGACTGGCAAGCGCCGAGCCTTTGTTTTGGATGCCAAGTTTCAGGCAAAGATCAACGAGTTCTTTGCTGTCGATCGATAGCTCTTTAGCTAACGCGTAGATGCGTTTCGACACGTGCTGTTGTTCCTAAGGAATCAAAATGTAGTGGTCATGTGTACTCTACTCAAGAATAACTCGAGTAAAGCTTGGTTCGGCTGGCGCTGACCTTGCGGACGCTGGCGGCTCAGACACGACCACTGGCGCACGTGGGTGTCATCTACATGGACAGCACCTCCAAAAAAGAAGGCGAAGCCACGGGGAAACGCAGTAGGCCGAATAAATTCGACCAGCAGGCCCGATCAGAGTTTTAAGTCCGATCGGTTTCATTGCTTTGGTCCATAGTTTCCTCTGGAGCACTAGGGGTAGTTGCCTTCCCCGACGTTGCAGGTTTTTCGCCAGTCGGCGAGTTTCGCGAACCAGACGAACTTCGTCCGGACGCACCTTGAGAACCACCAAGCTGATCGGCGAGTTCTCGTTTCTTCAATTGCTTCTGTTCTTCAGCCTGCTTTTCAGCATCCTGAGCGCGTTGATCTGCTTGTTCAACAATCAAATCCACATCGTCGGCGCTGATGCCACCCATCTCCATCAGATGGTCAGGCTCAATTACAGACAAATCATCGTACGACAAATAACCTTGTTCTACCAGCCTTTGAGCCAGATCTTCGGTCATTCCTTCCAATTCCATGAAGGACCCGATCGCTCGGTCAATCTGCTCTTCCAGCTCGCCAGCGGTCATAATTTCGATATCCCAGCCGACTAGCTTACTGGCCAAACGGACGTTTTGGCCGAACTTGCCGATAGCCTGGGAAAGCTGATCATCGCGAACCAGCACGATCGCGCGACCAATCATATCGCAAAGCAAGACCTGCTCGACTTCCGCTGGCTGCAGCGAAGCGGGGATTAGGACCTGAGGATCGTCGCTCCAGCGAACGATATCGATCCGCTCGCCCGAAAGCTCGCTGGTAATATTCTTAATTCGGTTGCCTCGGACGCCAACGCACGCTCCAACGCAGTCGACGCGGGTATCCGAGCTGTTGACGGCCACTTTGCTACGCTGCCCTGGCTCGCGGCTGATCGCCTTGATCTCGATCACACCATCGTTAATCTCAGGGATTTCTTGCTCAAACAGGCGTTGAACCAACTGAGGCTTAGTGCGGCTGAGGATCACTTTAACGCGATTTCCAGCAGACTTCACTTCGTAAATCACCGCGCGAACTCGGTCCCCGTTGTGGTAGCTTTCGCCTGGGATTTGCTCGCTTCTGGGAAGGATCGCTTCAACGCTAGGCAGCGCCACTGTGGTTACCCCACGTTCGCTGCGTTGTACGGTTCCAGTCACCAATTGACCTACTTGGTCATGGTATTCGTCCATCAAAGAATCGCGTTCGGCTTCTTTGATCTTCTGGATGATGACTTGCTTGGCCGTCTGAGCTCCAATTCGCCCAATTTCAGCCTGATCCAGCTCCATTGCGTTGCAAACGGCGGTGATCTGACCAGATTCGCGATCGATTTTCACATCGATTTCAGCATCTTCGCCCTTAAATCGGCGGACCGCGGTCACCAAAGCGGACTCGATAGCTGAAAACACGATTTCACTATCGATGTTTTTCTCGCGATGGAGAGAATCGACAAGGCGAAGCAGTTCGTGTGGATTCATAGTGGCACTTGGGTTGACGACGCATCTGCATGGCAGTTCCGCGGCCTAGTCCCAGACCGTCAGAGCTCGTTTTTTGATGAGCGCCAGCGAGGCGAATGCGTCTAGAGAGAAGCGACTTTCAAGGTTGAAAAGTCCGCTAACCCTGTGCATCAGCGGTTTCGGCCGACAAAACCAAGCATGGCTAGGTTTAATCTTGAAGGAGAAATCGTACTTTTGTTGGCCCTGCATGTCAACGCGAAGTACGAAAAACCCCAAGCCAAAGTCGATAACTAGCCTCGTCGAGCCAAGATGTCGTCGAAGTCGGTCAAGTGATAGCCGATGCCGACGTAGTCCAAGACCTTGCACAAACCTCGAAGTGCCACGCCGAAACCATCCGGACCGCTGAAGCCACCGAACTGGCCACCACCCTTAACGTGCGGCTCCAGATCCAAAAATACTCCCGGAGCCCCCAACTTTTTCATCCGCTTATCGATCTTGGGAAGCTCGGAAGCCAAGTCTCTCAAGATCGCCTCGTGCCCCGTATCGCCGATATCGGCCGGCACAAAGTTCTTTAGCGAAGCTTCGTCAATGTGCTCCAATCGCGCCGCAGCACTGTTGTGGCGATAGTCCTTAATATGCAACCAACCCAAGCCCGGCTTCATCGCCAAATACTCGCCAAACACTTGGTCAGGCGTCATCCCTTGGCAAACCAAATTGGCTCCGTCGAATATCAAAACCAAGTGGTTATGCTTGACCTTGCGATGAATTTCCGCCAAGAGCTTGCCGGTCTGCCCGACTAAGTTCGCTTCGACTTCCAAGCCAAATACCAACCCATTCTTCGCGCAAAGATCGGCAACCGCTCCCAATTGATCGCAGACTTGGCTGAGATGATCTTCGGGCTTGGTTCCAATGGGATGGTAAAACGAAAAGCCTCGCAGCAATTTTGTTCCCAAGGCACTGGCCACGTCGCAGGCATGCTGAACGTTTTTAGCCAAGTATTGCTTGAACGGAATGAACTTGTTGTTGCTGCCATCGTCAATGTCCAGCAGTTTTACTTTGCCAATCGGCGATCCAATCGTGGCTACCGAAAGTCCATATTCGGCTTGCATCGTAGCGACTTGCTTAAGCTCTTGCTTGGTCAAGTCCATCGAATTCTTGATGCCGCTGCCAACATCGATGAAGCGAATGGAGTAGTACTGTAGTCCAGCAGCAGCCAACGCGGCGAATTGCTGTACTGCAAGCTTCTGATTGGCGGCTTCGTCGGCAAATCCACTAAGTAAAACTTGAGGCAATGACATGGGTTTGAATCCTACTTTAGGACTTGGCTTCGTAATGAACTCGGATCACGGAAAAGATACCGCCTCGGGGAGTCCAGCGAGTTTCTAAACTGGCGCGACGCGGTTTGCAAGCGGCGACAAAGTCGTCGAGAATGCGATTGGTGATGTTCTCGTAAAAAATGCCCTGGTCGCGAAAGCTCTGTAGATAGAGCTTGAGACTTTTCAGCTCGACACAGCTTTTGTCAGGCACATAACGAAAAATCAGCGTACCAAAGTCGGGTTGGCCTGTTTTGGGACAGACCGACGTGAACTCTGGGCAGTTAATCTCGATTTCGTACTCGCGATCGGGAAAACTGTTGTCGAATATCTCTAGTTGATCTTGAAACGGTGTGCTCACCAGTGACAATCTCCGAGCAGTGGATGAAGTAAACAAAGGGTTTCCGCGAGCAATTCTAGTCGCTCGCCAAGCGATAGCCTCCCCCTAACGTGCCGATGTTCGGCATCTACGACGGCTTTTTGAGCCTCCGGATTTTCGAGCAAGTATGCAAACAGATTCAGCAAATCGAAAGGGGGCCACGCTTCGCATTTGTGAAATCTATCCCAGTATTCAAGGCGAAGGCCTGCTCTCGGGAACCGCCAGCACCTTCGTCCGAACCAGCGGCTGCAACCTTCGATGCTGGTTTTGCGATACTCCTTTCGCCTCTTGGAAACCTGAAGGCGATTACCTAGCCGTCGACCAAATTGTCGACCAAGTGCTGGGTCTAGAGCCCAAACATGTCGTGTTGACCGGCGGCGAGCCGATGATTTTTCCAGCCGTAACCCAGTTGGCTGAAGCAATTCGATCCGCGGGACTTCACCTAACCATTGAAACGGCGGGAACGATCTGGCATCAGTTGCAATGCGATCTTTGGTCGATCAGTCCCAAGCTGGCCGGTTCCGCGCCAACCCACTCGCAAGCCTGGAAAAAGGCCCACAACTCGCGACGCGAGCGCATCGATGTCGTCCAGCAAATGATGCAGCAGGCTTACCAATTGAAGTTCGTTGTGAACGATCCATCCGAAGCTGAGCAAGTTCTGGAATATCTGCAAATGCTCGACCACTTCGATCCCGCACGAGTTCTGCTCATGCCTCAAGGAACAACCGTTGAACAATTGGATCAACAGGCGAAGTGGTTGGTTCCGTGGTGCCAGCAGCATCAGTTGACCTATTGTCCGCGATCTCACATCTACTGGTTCGGAAATCGCCGCGGAACGTGATCAGCACAAAGTAGACAAGCCTCGCCAAGTCGAAACTATCTGGATAAACTACTCCCGCAGATTTTGCCTCCAGGTCTCATTTAGACGCGACTAATCACAATGGCTTACGACCCCAAAAACGACGATGAAGATTTTGATGACCTGGAAGACTTTAACGATGATCGGGACGACCAAGACGAGATCGACGAATTGGACGATCAAGACCTTGAGGACTTGGATGATCTGGAAGATGTTGATGACGATGATTCTGAAGAAGATGAATCGTTGCCCATCGTTTCGCTAGTCCAGTTGCGATCCTCGCAACGCTACTTGGAAGCGACTGTGTTGGCCAAGCTACTCTCTGACGCTTGGGATCTGACGCTGGACACCGACGAAGAAAGCGAAGCCGACGGATTTGTAACTGGCGAGTCCCCGGTCTTCTTCGTAATGCTCAACAAGCCTAAAACCACGGTTTTCATTCTCCATAATCACGACGAAAACTACTTCGACGAGCCCGAAGAGCTGGCCGACGAGATCTCCAACCTGCGTTTCGCGGAAGTTGTAAGGAATCACTCTAGCTGGCTTTCAGTCGATCTCATGCAACCTTCGTTCAACGAAATGCCTGAGGACGAAGCCTATCAGTTGATCGGCAAGGCCAACGAAGCTCTGGCCGATGACGATACGATGGCGCTGTTTTGTCCGCAGTACGAGCTGTTCAATTTGTGGTCCAACGATCTTCGTGAAGTCCTGTGCAGTGCCGACCCTATCGCAGCTCTCGACCAAGAACATCTGTCACCCGTGTTCCAAGTCGATAGCGCAGAACTGGAAGCTGCTGTTGAACAGGCCAAGCAGCGCTGGCCGGAGTTCGTCGAGCATTTCTCGAAACGCAAGCCCGACAATGACGAGCCCTTCCTAGTCAAAGCCGCCTTCGATGTCGATGACGAAAGCGTCGAACACATGTGGGTCGAAGTCTTTGGCATCGAGCCCAAATACATCCACGGTCATCTGCTCAACGAGCCAATGAACTCCACCAAGCTCAAGGCCGGCGCACAGGTGGAAGTGCCTTTAGAGAATATGTCCGATTGGGTCTGCTTAGATGCAGACGGCAATCTGATCGGCAACTTTACCGATGAGGCCATCAATAGGGCGGCTCGCGGTGAAGACGATGAGGAAGATTACGATGACGACGACGATCTTGATGAAGAGGATCTCGACGACGACAATCTCGACGACAATCTCGACGACAAGGATCACCCAAACTCAAATCGCGGAGTCTAAATCATGACGGCAATCGTCACTCTGTTGGTGATTACTGCCGTTTCGTTGTTAGTAGTGCGAGCTGGTTCGTTGGCTTTGATGATGACTGGCTTGAGTTGGGATACAGCCAGTTTTCAAAGCTACTCTGCGTTTTTCGGCGTTGGATTTACGACGCGAGAAGCGGAGATGGTCGTCAATCATCCAGTGCGGCGAAGGATCATCCGCGATCTCATTCTCGCGGGTAACATCGGTTTGACTTCAGCTCTGGCCACCTTTGTAGCAACGATGCTACAGAGCGCTGATAAGATCCACCCATTGATCATCGTTGTGGCAATTGTCGCCGGAGTCGGTCTGCTGATCTATGTTTCCCGATTGGCATTCTTACAGCGCGTTCTCGATAAGCTCATCCAGCGAACGCTGGAACGGGCTGGGATGGTGCGAGTCCTCGACTACGAGCTGCTATTGCGAATCGCCAGTGGTTACAGCGTTTCTGAGATCGAGCTTACCGCGGAGACTCCCATCGTCGGCAGAACGCTTCGCGACTCGCGGCCCTGGGATCAGCATGTGGTCATTCTCTCCATCAAGCGTGGCGGTAATGTCCTTCCTGGCATTCCCAATCGCGACGAAACGCTACTGCCCGGCGATGTGGTTACCGTCTATGGCGAAGAACAAAGTGTTCGTCGATTATTGCAGCCCCATGCGGATACTCACGCGTCGCAACAGGCTTCTTAGTTCCCACATGACCGGCGAACGAGCAGTTGCAAAATCTCTCTAGGACATGAACTGTTGATGCCAGGCGCAGAGATCGGCTGACGACACATTGCCTCCGCAAAGCAGAATTACAACGGCTTCGTCGGACTTGAACTCGCTGGACTGTTGCTCCGCGGCTGCCAGACAACACGCTGCGGCTGGCTCAACCAGTATCTTGGCTCGTTCGAGCACATAGAACAGCTCTTTCACTGCTTGCGCATCGGAGACCACGATCAACTGATCCACTAAACGCTTCACCAACTCAAAGGTAAACGGGCTGGCTGACGGCGAACCCAACGTCCTCGCGATACTGGTGATCGCAGGCAGCGTGACCAATTGATCGGCCGCGATAGTCTTGGCCATCACATCGGCACCCTCAGTCTCAACGCCGATCACTCGGCAGTTGGGAGCGCCCGCTTTCAACGCAGTTGCTACACCACCAATCAGCGCACCACCGCCGATGCTGATATAACAGCGAGATACATTCGGGACATCTTCAAGAATCTCCAGCCCCACTGTCCCTTGACCGGCTGCGACGAGCGGATCATCAAACGGATGCACGTAGACACGGCCTGCTTGTTGCAGTTTCGCAGCCGCATCGAAAGCTGCATGAATGGTTGGAAAGAGTTGAATCTCGGCTCCATAACCGCGCGTGGCGTCGAGATAGTTTTGAGGAGTTGTCTCAGGCATGCAGATCACTGCCGAGACACCCAGTTCCCGCGCGGCATAGGCCAAACCCTGAGCGTGATTGCCACCACTGACCCCCACGACACCTTGCTTTCGTTCTTGCTCCGAAAGGCTCAGCAGCTTATTGAACGCGCCTCGCGGCTTAAATGAGCCAGTCTTCTGTAGGCACTCCAGCTTCAGATAGACATTGGTGCCCCATCGCTGCGATAACGAGTGTGATCGAATCAATGGCGTGCGATGTACTCGACCTTGGATGGTCTTCTGAGCAGCTAGAATATCGGCGTTGTGTAACATGATGGGCCAAATAGATTGTCACAAAAATGAACGGAATCGATCATGATATCCTCTCTTCGTAGGGCGTGTGTAGCGTTGCATGTACCAATTCGGCCTGCACAACGATAGATTTCGCATTCCCATACCGCGCCGCGCCACGAACGACTGCAACGCGCAACACGCCATCCGTCACTGTCTTCGCGGTCTTCACGCTCTTCGTAGGGCGTGTGTAGCGTTGCATGTACCAACTCGGTCTGCACAACGATAGACTTCGCGTTCCCACACCGCGCCGCGCCACGAACGACTGCAACGCGCAACACGCCATCCGCATGGTTTTAGGCTTCTCGCTAACAAGCGATGGATTATGCTCGCTACAGAGTGCTATTGAGCGTTGTTCCTCAACTCATCCTTCTCAGGTTAACCTAGGCAGGCAGCACAGCCTATCCGACCGCCATAGGCCCTAAAGGTGCTCGAGTTTGCCCGATTGTTAAGTTTAGCTTAATAGCTCGTGAAATTTAGCCGATTCCAGCGACACTCGCTTCGTTAAGGATGGGCTGAATGCATCGTACGACAATCCGTTTTCTTTGCTGTCAATTGCTCGTTTTGATTGCATGCAATTCTGCAGTGGCCCAGGAGTCTCTTTTGCTTCAGGGGCCAGAACGCATCACTGTTGCTCAAGGTTTTGACTTGCGCGGCTTTGCACAAGTTGGTGTGAGCGATCGTCTCGAACTAGAGGCAACTCAGCAAAA
>CAYWNG010000118.1:0-13153 GCA_964458685.1 uncultured Pirellulaceae bacterium | reverse complement strand
TTGATTCAACAGGCTCGCGAGTACTGCGAGGAAAGAACCGATTGCTCGTTGCTGACGACGACTTGGGAAATGACCTTTGACAAGTTTCCCTGCGCGAAGCAACTGTATTTGCCGCGGTGGCCGTTGCAGACGGTGGATTCGATCAGCTACGTGGATCCGGCTGGGGCGACTCAGACGATTCCTAGCAATCAGTTGTCAGTGCGACTGGATGACCACGGACGCGGACGTGTGGCTCGGGTCGGTTGGTTGGCCTGGCCTAGGACAAGGGTGACGCCGGATGCGGTGAAGGTGACGTTCAAGGCCGGTTGGAGCTCGCCCGAGCTGGTGCCGGCAATGTGGACCCGAGCGATGCTCATGCTGATCGCATGGTGGTTTGAGCAACGCGAGGCGGGTGTGATCGGTACGATCGTGAGCGAGGCTCCGATCGGGGTCAAGGATCTGCTCGATAGCGTTTCGACGGCGGACGATTTTGGGGAGTTTGAGCTGTGAGCACCATGCGAAAAGTTGGGCGGTTGAATCGGCGGGTGGAGCTGCTGCAGCAGATGCCATCGCTCGATACGCTCGGACGTCAGGTGCGAACGAATACTTGGTCTGTGGCTGCAAAGCTGTGGGCGGAAGTGCGTGAGATCAATGGTACGGAGTTGGAACGGGCGAATCAGATGAGCGTGACTGGGTCACACATTGTGACGATCCGGTACCGCGAAGGTGTGTCGGCGGCGAATCGGATTCGGTTTCGCGGGCGAGTGTTTGAGGTTCGGGCAGTGTTGGATGCGGATTCAAGTCAGCGCGAGCTGCAGTTGGTTTGCGGGGAATCGAAGTAGATGGCTTGGTTTGATATTCCGAAGGCGATGAGGGCGGCTCTGCTGGCTGATAGTCAGTTGGCGGCGATCGTCGGTCAGCGAGTGCATTACCAAGAGATCCCCAGCGAGTCAGCGTTCCCGCATGTATGGTTCACGCGGACGGGCCGCGATCGGAGTGAAGTGCTCGATGGCACGGAAGAGATGACGGTGGAGCGATTCAGCTTCGAGATCGTTAGCGATGTTGATTGCGAGGCGGTGATCGATCGGCTCGTAGAAGTGCTTGAGGGGTTTGTTGGCCAAGTTGCGAATCGCGACGTGCAGATGGTCAGCGTTGATGACGCGGACGACGATTACATTTTCAGGTCAGTTGGCGAAGGCGAGCCGGACTACTTGCATGCGTTGCAGGTAACGGTGTATTCATTTCAGCAATAGCCCGTACCTAACGCGGCGGGTTACTAGGAACAGGAGAGGCAGCGATGCCAAAAAGAGCTTTAGGGCACCGGAACGTTCTGAAGGTGGATGGCGTTGTTGTCGGCGACATCCGCAAATTCACTCCACCCGAAAAAGCACGCGATGAAGTCGACGTGACTTGTCTCGGCGACGCGATTCAAGATTTTCTAGATGCAGATCCGCAAAACGCGGGAATGCTAAAGTTCGAAGTCGTTTGGCAGCCTGGTGACACGAACAGTCAATTGCTTGACACGTTGATTGATGCGGGCGACATTGACAATCGTGATGCGGTTTTCACGATCGAGTGGAAGGCGTTTGTGGCGGCGACTGCTACCACTGGCTGGCGAGTAGATACGTTCACGGGGCGAATCCTGAAGCTGACGCCGGCCGAAGTTGAGAGCAAAACGGTGATCTCGCGTACGGTGGAAGTGCGATTGACTACGCCGATCGTCAGAACGACCGCGGCATAGTTCCGTAGTTTGGGACTTTGTCCCGAGCTACTCTTAGACAACAAAACGACACACGCCGGGACAATGGTCCCAAGCTACAACGGAGTGACCCATGAAGGATTTGCAAAAAGTGGCGGCTGATGATGCCGCTCCAAAACAGGCACTGAGTAAGGCTGATCTGCTGGCTGAAGATGTCGGTGGGTTGGACTCGCTACGAGCGGTAGGTGTGCCGACGCCAGAATGGAAGGCGGGTTCGCTGGCTTATGTGGCCGAGCTGAACGCGAATGAGCGCGACGAGCTGGAGGTCGGCTGGGCTGACTACAAGGCTTCCAAGGGCGAAGAAGACAACGTGGGCTTCCGAGCCTGGTGTGTGGCATTCTGTTTGTGTGACGAGCAACGCGGTCTGCTGTTTGATCCTGATGAGGTTCCGGCAGCCGCTGAGAAGATTGGCAAGAAGAACGGTAAAGCCACCAGCCGACTGTTCAACACGATCAGCCGTATCAACGGTCTGACGAAAGCCGACATCGACGTGCTTGAGGGAAACTCCGAAGCGACTCCGCCCGAGAACGCCGCTGGCAGTGGCGAGTCGCCCTCAGTTTAGGTTTCGCCTCCCGCAAGGCCTGGCTCCGGCGATTGAGTTCGCTGGAGTATGCCGAGCTGGTAGCGTTTAGTCGGTTGGAGCGCGTGGGGCTGGAGCGATTGGACTTGCACGCGTCAGCTTCCGGGATGGGTTGCCAGCCGACTGAGTTTTGTTTCGAGCCCGAGCCCGAGCAATCGGATGAGGAGTTGTTCGCAGCGTTCACGATGCTGGTGGGAGTCGACGATGGCAGCAGTAGTTCTGACCGGCAGCCGGGAGTTGAACGAGAAGCTGCAGCAGTTGCGAGGGCCGAAGCAGAAGGTGGCAGTTCGGAAGGCGAGTCGCGAGGCTCTGAAACCAGTTGCGGAGCAGGTGAAATCGACAGCGCCGAAGCGGACGGGCAAGCTGGCTAGGCAGACTAAGGTGCGAGCATTGACGCGATCGCGGTCGAAGATCGGGTCGCGCGTTACGGTGAGCGGTACCGGGAACACGTTCAAAGGCAAGACGTTCTACGGTGGGTTCATCGAGTACGGATGGAAGGCTGGTCGCCGGGTTCGCAATGCGGATCTCGGTGCAGCTCGTGGTGCAAAACGGACGGCATCACAGAAGGCTGAAGCAGAGAGACGGAACAACTCGCGAAAGCAAATTAAGGGTACTGAGTGGATGAAGAAAGCCGCTCAAGCCAAACGGCAAATGGCGCTAGGTATCTATCGCGCTGAGACCGTGCGTTGGGTTCGTGAGTTGTCGAAGGCTAAGTGAGCGATCATGGATGAGCACGAAAAGCAGCTTTGGGACCGTTACTCGAGTACTCGATCGACTGATGATCGGAATCAGTTGGTTGAGCTGTACATGTGGTTGGCTTATTTGATCGCCAAGAATTTCCACCTGCGGGTGCTGGGCACTGGAGTTGAATACAGCGAGTTAGTGTCGGCAGCCAGCGAAGGGTTGATGATGGCCGTCGAGCGGTTCGATGTGGGTCGCGGAATCCTGTTTGGTACCTTTGCACCGCAGCGTATTCACGGCCAAATCGCAGATTGGCTGCGTTCGACGGATCCGCACACGCGGCTGTATCGCATTCGTGAGCCAATGGTTCGCAATTGGGCCCAGACGTTGTGCCACAAGCCGACTGATGATGAGGTCTACGAGCGCTTTGGGTTCAAGTTAGAACGTCGGAATTCCATTAGCCTGAGTTCAACTGGCCATGAGCGGGACGACTCGAAGGTCAAAGACCTGAATGAGTCGGTTGGTAAGTCAGATCGAAATCACAGCGTCAGCGAAGTGAGCTATCTCCTGAAGGGGCTGACGCGTCGCGAGCGATTGGCCGTTGTGCTGTACTGCATCGAGGGCTACACGATGAAGGAATCGGCAGAAGTAATCGGCGTTTCTGAATCCAGACTTAGCCAGATGATGAAGGATCTGATTCCTCGCATGCGAGACAACTTCGAAAAGGCCGCGTAGATATGGCAGTGATTGAGAATCTCGACATTGTTCTCGGTGCCAGGACGGAAAAGCTCGATGGCGGGCTTGATCGATCTACCGGCCGCGTGCGTAAGTTCGAAAGCGATGTGGGAAAAATCGGCAAAGCGGCCGAAGCGACTCTGTCGCCGCTGCGAGATCTTGGCATGAGCATTCTTGCCGCTGTGCCAGGTGCATCGGCTGCTGCGTCGGCATTCTCCGCGATCACTGCCGCGTTCGCAGGGTCTGCAGCTTCTAAGGTGGCGAAGGAAACGCGTGAGACTTCGCAGGAGAGCAGCAGAGCGGCCGTGTCGATGCGAGAGTTCGCAACTGCGGCGGTAGTGGCTGCTGCTGCAACTGGGCGAATCGATGTGCCTGATGTTCCGCGTCTCGGTGGATCGCGTGGAGGCCTCGCGTTGTACAACCCTGCGACCGCCCGCGCTGGTGCTCGGGGCGGAGGCATGGGTGATGTGATCGATGCCGAGTTCACGCAGATCTCAGCGGGAGCTGCCGGTACCAGTCGAGCGATTAGCATGTTGGGGCCCGTTGGGATCGCGATAGGTGCGACCGTTGCCGCTGGGTTTGTCGCGGCCGCTGTCGGAGTCAAAGCCTTGCAGGTGACCATTGCGGGTGTGCGGGAACAGATGTCCGCGATTGATCAGACCGCGGATGCAGCCAAGCGGCTCGGGTTCCAGTTCAACGAGCTGGTGACGCTGCGGATGGCCATCGGTCGATCGACTGGAATGGATGATGGCCAGATCGATTCAGCGCTGTCGAAGATGCAGCTCAACCTGGCTGAAGCCAGATCCGGATCCGGGGCGTTGGCTCAGCAGTTGAAGTCGCTCGGTTTGGACGCTGGTCAGTTGCTGAAGGCTGGTCCAGTTGATGCGATGAAGCAGATCTCTGCAGCAGCTCAACAGATGAAGTCGCCGATCGATCAAAACAAGCTGGCGTTTGACCTGGCTGGCAAAGCAGGTGTCGCATTGGCTCAGTCGTTGCGCGATGGGCCAGCTGCGATCGAGGAAGCCGCCACTAAGGCCAAGCAACTCGGGCTCACGCTCAGCCAGGTGCAGACTGAACAAGTCGGTGCAGCAAACGATGCTTGGGAGGACATGCAACTAGTTGCCACTGGTGTCTTCCGACAGATCGCGGCCGAAGTGTCCCCAGTGATCACTGCGATCGCAACTTCGGTCACCGAAGTCGCTGCGAGCTTCGGTGGATGGCAGACTGCTTTGCCCGCGATCGTCGACGGCGTGGTGGTTCTTGCTGGTGCGCTGTACGACGGCTGGGAAATGGCCAATCTGCTGCAGAGCACGTTGTACAAGATCGTGACGCTCGATTGGGGATCACTAGGGGAGGGTGTTCAGTCTGCTTTGGACTTCTCTACCGGTGAGCAGTGGCTCGCCAAAGTCAACGCAGCTCGACAAGCCGCAGCGTCCGCTGCAGCTGCACCAGCCCCAGTAGGAGCCAATGCCGATGCAATCGAGGCCGAGCGTGAGGCCAGCAAAGCCGCAGCGGACGCAAAGAAGCAACAAGCCGCCGATCGCGAGCGTGAGGACGCACGAAACAAATCCGCGATCGCTGATCGATTGGGAGGCCTGCGTGATGAAGTCGCCGTCCTAGGCCAGGCAGCCAGTGCCGCGGATCGCCTGAAGTTGGCTCGGCAAGGTGCCACTCAATCGCAGCTCGCTGAGTTCGATGCGCTGATGGCCACGAAGCAACGGCACGAGGACCTGTCTTCTGCAATGGAGCGCGGAAAAGAGATTGCTGCTCAGTATCGCACTCCGATGGAAGAGTTCAATACTCAGCTTCAGGATCTTAACAGACTCTTCGATGTCGGGGCCATCGACTTCAACACCTACGCAAAAGCAACCCGCGATGCAGCCAAGAAGGCTGGCGGTGAAAGTGCAGCAGCCAAGCAGCTCAAAGACACGCCAACAATTGCAGCGCTCCAACGTGGATCAGTAGAAGCGTATTCCGCTGCAAACAAGAACGACAAATCTGCGTCCGCAGCAGCGCTACAAGAGAAGGCCAACAAGCTGCTCGAGCAAGTCAACTTAAACCTAGAAGCTATCGCCCGCCAACGCGGCCAAACATTGAAGCAAGCATAAATGCCAACTATCAAAGGGTATCGTCAATTGGGTGAGATGTCCGGCTCAATCGAGCTGGGCGACAAGAAGGTGATTAAGCGGTACGCGCTTGAGTACTGCGTGATCGCAGACAACACTTCCCAAGGCGTTATCACAATCCGCTCAACTGCAGGGTTGCCAATCGTTGGCCTCTCGACTTACTCATACGCTGGCGAAAGCGACCTGCGTGCGATCTGCAAGAAGAAGTCGCCCAGACGAGACACCAAACAACCACTTGTGTGGTATGTCCGTTGTGACTTCGATGATGATCCCAATTCTCAGTCCGACCAAAACGAGACAGACGATATTAATGCGGTCGATCGACCAACCATCGTCACATGGGATTCCGAGTACGGCGAAGAGGTTCTGCATAGGGACTTCAGCACGCCTCGCAAGGCAATCGTTACTCCCATAGGACACGCGTTCGACCCTCCCATGACCAAGCGAGTCATCTTCCCAGTTGCGATCATTGAACGATTCGAGGCGACGTTCGCTCCTGCGACAATAGTTGCGTACGAAGATCACGTAAACAGTGCAGACTTCTTCGGTGTTGCGGCCGGCCGCGTGCTGATGGCCAAGATCACAGCGAAGCAAGTCGTTGAGGACGGGAGCAAACTATGGCAAGTCACCTACCGACTCCGCTTTGCCATACACGAGGACGGGTTCACAAGCATGCCGCTCAATCAAGACACACACTACAAGGAGAGTGCTGGTAGCAGCACCCTCAAACCATTCCTTGAAGGCGGGGTTCCATACATCGGCAACCTCAATGCAGACGGAACCAAGGCAGCGTCGGGCACCCGCACATTTGGTGGAGCTGACGGACTAGGCTTCAAACCCTATCCTTCTGCCAACTTCGCAGCTCTTGGGCTGGAATGACGCCCTAGTGGGTAGGGGGGCAAAATTGTGGCGCACGCCCTACCCCGGAGACCGTTTCGAGCGCGCACATTTTTGGAGACATTTTTGGGTGGGGGGTATTCAGTCCACTCGGTTGGCTGTAACCGTTTGCCCCTGAGCAATTTGGCTGTGACTGGCAGTTGCGTTGTGAATTGCGCCACCCACTTGGTTCACTTCGCCTTGGATACTGATTTTGTTCAACGTCACTTGTGATGGAACAAAAAACTCTGGCGGTAGCAAATCTCGCCACACTACCCCGCCAGTCTCCCCTTGAGCAATTTGCTGGGCACGGCGAATAGTGAGTCGTCGAGATTCTATTTTGTCGAGCAGCGAACTTTCAATTAATGTACTTTCGCAGTGTCTTTCGCAGTGTTCGGCCACCGAGACTATGCGATTTTCTATTCGAGTTAGAAGCGAGCAGATGAGTGCATCTGTCTCGTTCAGTTTACGCTCTTCTTCGAGGATCTCGTGAATCTGTTTCAACAGCTCTGCGACTTGGGGCATGGTAGAGACTCGGGGGCGGTGGAGAATCCGCGATCGCATCAGGCTGGACATAGCTTTGACGAGCGATCAAGGTTCCGCTCACGTGACCAAGTGACTGAGCCGCTGCGGTCAATCCGCTCGTGCGACACACTTCGGTACCGTGAGTTTTCCGAAGTGTACCAAGTGCCTGTCCGCGTGTCCGTACGAATCCAAATTTCTCTGCTGCTTCAAACAACTTCAGCTCCCATCGTCGCGCCGTCGAGCGAGGAAGACCGAATGCCTCCTCGCGACCTGGCTGCAAAAGTGGCGAAAGTGCGGCAATCGCTTGCTCGCTCAGTTTGAAACTATGGGGCTTGCCTGTCTTGTGTTGAACGATCGCGGTTCTCGGTGCCACTTGATCGACGCGAATTCGGTGAATATCGCTCGGCCGCAATCCTGATTCGTAACCTATCCACACCCAGGCGGTGAGCAGCTCGGCAGCGAGCACGCCGCAATCGAGCTTGCCCTTCACTTCCGCAGCGCCTTGTAGCAGTGCTTGCACGTTAGCGAGTGACCAGGCTCTGGGGATCTTGTCCACGAGCTTGATCTTGCGCAGCCGATTTGGGTTGTAATGCGGGACAGCGTTTTGCTCTGCCAGCCAATTCCATATTGCTGTTATACCCGCTTTGCGTCCCTTGACGGTCTCGGGTGCCTTGGATTTCTCCAAGCTAATTAACCAGCGGTTGATCGCTGGTTCCTGCAGGTCCGGGCGATCGGCCGGTTTTGCCAAGAATTCAGAGAAGCATCGTACCGAACGGCGGTACTGATTTTGGGTTCCTACGCAGATCGGTCTTTCCGCGATCAGCGTCTCTACGTCATCGATCAGCATAACTGCCTCCATAGGTTTTCGAGGAGGCGTCCGTGCAACTGCAACTCGCAGGGAACTAGCTTAGTTGGACTTTGTACCAAAAGCCAATCTGGTGGAGCGCTAGACTTAGGATCTAGTACCGTAAGGTGTGCAGGTTCAATTCCTGTCACTCCCACTTTGTTCCAGCAGAATGTTCACTGACCTTAGTTCGGTGAGAGTCAATTGTCAACGCGATTGTCGAGTGAGCGCTTTCGCATTTCAAAATGGGCATGGAGGCCGAACCATCAATAGGGAAATACGTCGATGTACTATCCACTGCTCAAGTCTCGCCAAGCAGAACTCAAGGCCTGGCAGCGTCTTTTTTCACATGCGCAAAGCATAACTCCCGTTATCCGGATGGTAGAACCATCGGACGAAGAGTCAGCAAAAAAGTATGTGCAACATCTCAATCTGTGGATTGAGGCTTCCGCGGAACGGACTATTGCCGTAACCGTCGATCCAGAATCGGTCGGCCTTCTGCAGACTTCATTGCAAGAACTTAGCCCTCGCGCTCGGATTCGACTTGCAGTTCCAATTGCTCACTGCAAGAAGCTGTGGGATGCCGTCGAAGATGTCAACAGCGAGTTCGGCGCGGGCGTAGTGGTTATATGTTCGCCTGAACAATTGAAGGGAATTGATTGGGTTGTGCAAAAACAAAACCGCATGCAACTAAGTGTCTTACTTAAGCTGCCAAAAATTGACGGCTCAGTTGAGCTGCAATCGCAGTTCGCAAGCTTCCTGGTCAGCGGAGTCATTGATAAGGGCGTTGAAGACTTAATCTACTACGGAGCTTCATATCCGTCTGACAATACTGGCATGCTCTATGACCAGGTGACCGCAGTTCCTCGCGAAGAGTGGCAGATCTACTGCGAATTAAACGCTAAACATCGGCTCAGCTTCTCAGATGCAGGTCCGCTGGCGGACGCGGATGTGGGGCCCGGGGGACGTGGCAGCAGCGGCAAGGTTACTCCGGCGATCCGCTATTCAACCACCGACGCCTGGATGGTGCATCGCGGCAAGCGCGAGGGTTGGGATTCTTGGAAGCAGCAAGTTGTCAGCCTTGCAAAAGAGATCGTCGAAGCGCCGTACTACGACGGCGACTACTTCAGCTGGGGTGACAAGGAACTCAAGTCGATTGCAAACGGCTCTGAAGCCATTCCTGGAAACTGGTCTGGGCTGCGGCCAATCGAGCTGAACCATCATTTGACGCTTGCCGCTCGGCAGACTGCTGCGATCGCCGCTGAGTCAACGTCGCCCGTAACTCCTCAAGAAGTTGATGGGCGGTGAAATGTTGAAGGAGCTTTTCACGCAATTGATTGGCACGCAGCTTCCTCGCACCGCGAGCATGGCCGTGCTTTTCGAGAACCGTCATAGCTTCGTTCCACCAAAAGAGTCTAGCGATTCGGTCAGCCGACTGACTGATTCGCTTTGGCCGGCGAACGTGCTGCAGCTTGACGACATTCTTCGGGTACGTCGCACAGATGATGCCGACTTGATCATCGACGATGGACATGACTCCGGACACGTGACGCTCGGCCGCAACGACGGTCACGAAGTGAAACTGGTCGCGATAGTGTTCGATCTGCTGTGGAAGTCGATCGAGCGAGTCGCGATCGCTTTTGATTTCGTACGCGTGCAGGGCGCAGTTCACGACGGCTATGTCGATGCGAGCAACGTGCTCATTGAAGCCAAGTTCTTCAATGATAAGCGAAGGAGTTTTTGCAAATCGTTTTTCAAGAGCTGGCTTAAGTACAGCTCGAATGTCGCAGTCGCGCATGAGAGTCTCCGAGGTTTGATCCTAGGCAATCATCGCGGCCGCGTCGACACCTTTGGACACTGTTTCTCAGAAAAGGCCTTAGTGGATGCGACTATTTAAAGTTCGTGACAACTTGTGGATCAACCTGGATCAAATTCTAGCAATCACCGATAGCGAAGTTTGCCTGCCAGGCAACCTGAACTTTCACGTCGACAGAGAGCAGCATGCTCGGTTGCTAAGCGAACTGACGCAAGAAGGCGATGACGTGATGAAATCAGTGAACGAGATTACCGACTGGGCACAAAAGCGTGGCGGACATTAATCGATCTTCTGCACTCGAATAGTTGGCAAAGTGGGTTTGGCTAGTTACGATTGGGGGCATGGATAACGTGGCAACTAGTGAGGAACATGCAGAATTCTGCGAACGCGTGCGGAAGCGTCGCAAGGAGCTAGGGCTCACCCAAACCGAAATGGCTGAACGTTTGGGAATGACTCAACCTTCTTACGCACAGATCGAACAAGGGCGGCGGGAGCCAGGCTTGGCTGCGCTGTACCGAGTTGCCGCTGCGTTGCAAGTTTCCATTCACGAACTCCTCCCAGAAGCAATTACAAGTGAGAAGGAAGAATGCTCCGACCATTCATAGTTCTGCTGCTTTGTTGCAATGCATTTGGTTCTGATAACGTCCCCGTAAAACAGTCCAAAGACGGTACTGTGTATTACGGGTCGACGAACCTAGCTGACGTGCGTGTCGAACTGAAGACCCCGGTCGTCTATCTGCTGAAAGAAGACAAGCAAGCTATTTTTTTTGGTCTTGCTTCGGTTAGCCTAAAGCGCGACGGGAGAATCGCTGAGTATGTTGGTGGTGTCTTCAAGGTCAACGACAAGCCAGTTGAAGTTCGCATGCTAAGCGAATCAAATACTTTGAGGGCAGAGAAAACAGGTGACCTGGGTACTCAATACACTTTCACAAAGGAAGGTCTTGAGCAGATAGTGGTCAGGGTTGGCGATCAGTCTTTCAAAATCCCAATCCCAGTACAGCGTTTGGATTTTCGCTCAGGTGATCCCGCAAAAGTTCTCATTGAAAAGTATGGCTTCCCAACTAGTCGAAAAAAGATCTTTGTTTCTTGGCCGGACTTGGAAACGCATGATGACGTTATCTACAACCCTGACGCTGGAAGTCCAGATTCAGTAGAGCACTGGAAGTTTGAGAAACTACCGCACGCTGTTTTTGTAATTCGCAGCGAGAGGGTTGCTGCGGTACACAGCTTCGCAAGGGACTGGTCACTTCAAGAGGCACTAAAGGATGACTGGTTTCCAAAGGCTAACGACATACCAGCGGATGAACCAGAACCAAAGGCGGATGATGTCCCACCTGAATTTCCGACCTGGAGCGGGCGCGATGGTAGTACAGTTGTTGGCAAGTTCAAGCTGCTGTCCAAGGGCGAGGTTGTTTTAGAGACTCCTGAAGGTAAGCGTCTTCGAATCAACATCTCAAAATTTAAGGAAACAGATGCTGCCAAAATCCGGGAACTGCAAAAAGAAGCGGCGAAGAAGCCAAACTAGATTATTGTCAACTGACTATTGACAGAATTATTGTCAATTGACTATATTTCACGCCGTTGGATTCATGGGAGTCCGACGGCGTTTCTTTTTGAAACGCCAGTATCGAAGTTCAGGGTGCATTGCTCAGGGTTCGGACGGCGGTTTGTAGTGCCGCCGTCCGGCTCTGAAGGAGCTTTCGAAATGACGACGGATGCGGCGATTCAGAACACGGTGCGAGTAGCGAAACCACCACGCGTGCGGATCTTTGTTTACTGCAGTACCTATGCGTTTGAGCAACTCAGTTTGATCGGCTCTCGCTGGAGCCAGTGCATCCCGGCTCAGCAATCGAACCTGGTGCGAGAGGCTGAGCAATTGGCTGACTCGGCTCAGCGTCGTCCGCCTTGCGACTACATGAAGCATCGCACCAATTGGGAAGTGGCGAGTCAGGATGACGCGCTGCGTCTGCGAATGCTGATCGAAGCTTGGCCAAGCCTGACCTATCGTCAGCAGGAAGATCTGGTTGAGCAATTCAACCTGGTCATCGGTGAGTGAATCATTTGATCTGTGAACTACGGGTGAGCGGAGGTCGCGCCTCTTGCAATCGGTTCCCTCGGCATCAATCCCGTTCCTGATGTCGGGCAAGGCTAGTTGGACACAGTGATGCAGCCGCGGCATAGCTAGTAGCGGCAACGCGTTGGATGAGTAGCTCAGTTGGTAGAGCATCAGCGTAGTATCATCCGCTGAAGGTTGGTGGTTCGAGTCCATCCTCGTCCATTTGCATTCGTCATAGATACGGATTGGCTCAGTTGCGTGGGGAGCATCGCAGCGAGGGGTCTGTGGCGAGTGCATTGAAATCGCTCGGGACAATGGTCCCAATATACAAACAAAACTCATGGACCGAAGGAGCGTCGAGCTATGTCGTTGCTGACTGCGTTGGCTGGTGTGGATGCGAGCATTCACGAGCGTTTGGCAGAGTGGAATCGAGCCCATCCAGATGGGACAGAAGTCACGCTGGTGTCTGAATCCGGCGACACGCGAACTAAAACGCGTGGTTCTGCGATCGCGATCAACGGTCGCTTGATGGTGCATCTTGAGGGCGTGCAGGGCGCAGTGCCGGTGGATCAGGTGAAGCCGTGCTACTGTCGATGGGTGAAGCTCAATCGACGCGGCCGCGTGAATCACTGGGTTTACGGCGTGTGGTCCGATCGCATGGCGATGGATCGCGACATTCAATCTCAGATCGATCGTGATCCCAAGATCGTGTCGCATGAGATTAGCAACCTCAAGCCTATGGATGCGTGAAGCCATGAGGGCGTTTCTTTACGAACTGCAATGCTGGCTGATGTTGCCAGTTGTGATCGTGCTGGACTGGTTGTTCGGGCACGATGTCGAGGCTTAACTTGATTTCAGAAGGAATTGATTGATGGCTAGAGATAACTTGGTGTTACGTCGCAAGATCAATGAATCGTTCACGATCGGTGGCAATGTAGTGGTGACGCTGCTGCGATTTCGTCGCAACGAAGTCGTGCTGTCGGTTTCGGCTCCGCGTGACATTCCGGTCCATCGATCGGAAGTGGCTCAGCGAATCCTGGACTCGGGGCGGCGGCTGCCGGTGCTGGTGTGTGCTCCACTGTCGGCGTAAGCCAGTAGGTGCGAAGGATGGATCTTGCGAGCGTTACAGAATCCAATGGATCTCGAATGCCTACGGGACTTCGATCATCAGCGTTT
>CAYWNG010000117.1:0-13197 GCA_964458685.1 uncultured Pirellulaceae bacterium | reverse complement strand
GAACTGCTTCGACTTCATTCTTGACCATCCGGCCAACAGGAATCCCTGTCCAGTCTGCAACCACTGCTGCAACCGCCTGTTCGTCGACTGTGGGAAGAATAAGAGGGTTGTCACCTTGCAACTCCGCGAGCTTGCCTTGGTATTCATGAAGCATATTCAAGAGTTTCTCTCGCTGCTGTTCGGTCAGTTTAGGTTCGCCAGATGCTGCGCTTTGTGTGGATTTTTGTTGAGCATCAGCTTGGACTTCCAGCGCGCTGTGCGTTCCTTCAACCTTGCCAGTAGCATCTCGAAGTTTGGCTCGGATCTTGAGGATGTCATCAACTAGTTTCTTCTCAGATTGCCAACGCTCTTCCAAGCCTTGCAATCGAACCTGTTCTGACAGCAGCTTTTCGCGAGCCGATGTTTCGCGTTCCTGAGTTGGAACACCAACAACCTTCTCTCGTTCAATAATCTCTAGCTCGGTATTGAGGGCTTCGATGCGGCGTCGGCAGTCATCGACTTCGGCTGGTACGGCGTGCTGGCTGATGGCAACACGAGCTGCTGCGGTATCCAGCAGGCTGACCGACTTGTCTGGCAATTGTCGAGCTGGGATGTACCGATGGGACAGCTTGACGGCTGCCTCGATGGCTTCATCAAGAACTTGAACTCGATGGTGCTTTTCCAGTGTGGAGGCGAGTCCACGCATCATGAGTATGGCTTTATCTTCGGAAGGCTCCTCCACTTGCACTACTTGGAAGCGGCGTGTGAGCGCGGGATCTTTCTCGATGTGCTTCTTGTATTCAGCCCAAGTCGTGGCAGCTACGGTGCGCAAATTGCCCCGTGCCAGTGCGGGCTTGAGCAGATTCGCTGCATCGCCTGTGCCTGCAGCACCACCGGCACCGACTAAAGTGTGAGCTTCATCGATGAACAAAATGATGGGCTTTTCAGATGATTGCACAGCTTCAATCACTTGCTTGAGTCGTTCCTCAAACTCGCCCTTCATGCTCGCTCCGGCTTGCAGCAATCCAACATCGAGAGCTCTCAAGGAAACATCTCGCAGTGACGGAGGTACATCCCCTTTAGCGATGCGAAGAGCGAATCCTTCCACGACAGCCGTCTTGCCGACACCCGCTTCACCTGTTAGCAGCGGGTTGTTCTGTCGTCGGCGCATCAGGATATCAACAACTTGTCGAATCTCCTCGTCGCGACCGACGATCGGATCAATCTTCCCTTGACGAGCTTGCTCGGTGAGATCGACAGTAAACTGGTTCAGTGCTTCCGCTGATTGCTGTTGTCCAGGCATCGCACCACTGGCTTCGCCCGGTACAGCACCGCCTGCGCCGGATGAGGCAGCAGTAGCAAGGCTATCCTCGGGGGATCCGCCAACGATAGAAGCAAATCCTTCGGTCAAAGTTTCGATTTTTACTTTTTCGAACTCACGGGAGATGTTCAGCAGCGTGTTACGTAGAGAAGGGGACTTAAGGCAGCCGACAATGAGATGGCCGCTGCGGACCTGAAATTGGCCAAACATCAGCGTCGCAAAGATCCAGCCGCGTTCCACTGCATCATCCACATGAGACGATAAATCCGAAATGCTGGTTGCACCACGAGGCAACCGATCGAGCGCTTCGGTAAAATCTTTGGCAATTTTCGATGGATTGAGTTCGAACTTCTTCAGAATTCTGTGGAGGTCCGAATCTTGCAGTTGCAGAATTTGATGCAGCCAGTGCACGATCTCGACGTAAGGGTTTCCTCGTAGTTTGCAAAAAGTTGTTGCACTTTCAATGGCCTTAAAGCAGACCGAATTGAGTTTACCAAAGAGCTTTGCACGACTGATTTCGGACACGTTAAACTCCAAATGAGAGAAGACTGGCTGACAATGAAAGACTATCGCGTTTCGCCAACTCGCGTTGCCGACTCAATTTTTGAACTGGGTCGACTATAAGTTGATCCGCATCGCTAGTAGGACGTCGGCTGTTGAGCCAAGATGTCCACCCCAGTTGCCCATATCGGCCCAGCACAAGCGGTCGGACCTCTTCTTTTCGCAACTTGAGTTGAACATCCCACGACAGTTCCAAGCCGACGTAGGATTCGACAATCGCTCGCAAGCGATTCATGCTAGGACCAAAAGGCAACAATGCCTGAAATCGATCGTGATCCATCGGGCCCATGACAATACGGAAGCGAGACTGATAATCGTATACACGATTGCCCAACGTAATGTTGTCTCCCAGGCAACCAGCGCTTTGGTTGGTCCCAAGCAGCCACTGACAATCGTCGGGTAGTCGAATCCAATGGCCTACAAACTGTTCAATCGAAATCGATTGGCCGAAGAACTCCGCTAAGATGGATGATAAACCACCTTCGTAGGTTCGAAAGTTCCCTAAATGCGCACTGAAGAACTGCTTGGCCTCGCTGGGCATCGCATCCCGGTCTCGCATAGCTGGCGATCCATAACCAGCGAACGCTCCGACATAAGTTGCGAAACGATCCTCGGAAGGTCGATCGAGATGGACGCACGGTTGCGAATCGGCCCAGGCTCGATAGAAGAAACAGGCCATGCGATGATGAAACATATCGGCAAAGCGTGCGAATGTAGTGTCTTTATGATGCAAGACACGCGTCATCGCGTAGTCCGTCAAATGGATCGGCAGCGGACCATTAGGACCAAACATTCCGAATAAAAATGTTCTCAGCTTCCAGTAGTTACCTCGATCCGATCTGGAGAAGTTGTCTAACGAGGAGGGAGCAAAGTTGAGCGTAGGCGTCTGGCCAATTCGAAATGACTCAAATCCCGGTCGACTCGACTCGCCGGTCCTAGGTTGGTCGGGAAACAATGTATCCAGCAATCGCAGAGCCGCAAAAAAGTGAAACGACTGCGGATGTTGGATTAATGGTTGAAGCCTCTCTAGAGGATCTGACGATTGCCGATGCGAATTGGCCATCGCATTACCTCCCCACGGGCTTTGGTTCGCAAAACGGTTTGAACAAATGAATTTATCGAGGCGTACTTGGTAAAGAAATGCGACATCACCGAGCCAAACAGGAATGCACTTGAGCCTTCCATCAGGCTCTCGTCGCATTCCATAGTAACTTCAATTCCTCGGCCGAAACTCAACGGGCCTCGTTGCGACAATCGCCGCACAATGGGCTGGGAATCTACCGAAGTCAACGAATTCACTTGGCGGATCAAGTCGGGGTCAGAATTGTCTTGATAGAGCATTAGGAGTTCGCGTAGAGCTGCGGCCCCCTTGCCATCCTTGCCAAGAATCGACAGATAGTTTAGCGATAGGTGGCTGATCAATCTCCAATTGCGATCGCCCGATAGAGATGACAGTGAAGCTCGGGGTTCAGAGGGACCGGCAACACAGCGAATGGATTTGACCGGCGCACCATCTTCGACAGTAAAGTCAGTGTGAAGCTTGCCGATCGGCATGGTCAGTGGCAGATCTCGATTGGTACACAACAATTGTAGATCAAGCTGCTCGATATCTGTGGAGAATGGCGCGTTGTTGGAATCCACGATCGAAATGTAGGTTTCGCTACCGACATAGCTCGTTCTAGGTCCGCGTCTCTTTTGCTTCGCCGACAACTGCCGAAACGTTCGTCGTAACGTGTAATACATTTGGCTGTCGTTCTTCGCGTTCAAGGCATCGTCATCGATCCGATAGAACGGTGAGAACGCATAAGGTTTGTCTTGTAGCGAGTCGTATCCATTAACTTTCAAGACTGTGTGAGGCTCGAAGTCCATTGGACGCGTCCGATCAGGGACGACGTGAAACTCGATTTCGTTTTGACTTAAGTGGACTCGGTCTGCACGCATTGGAAATAGATTGATGGCCGGCGTGCAAAAGAGTCCAAAGCTGCTTTCGTCGACGATGTTCTCAAGACTATCGTCCAACCGCCGTAGCGGAATCAGCACTTCGATTTCCTTGGAAGGAATCTGACTGAGTACTCGACGGAGGCCCTGCAATTCAAAGAACAAAAAGCGTTGCTGAAATGCAAACAGTTCTGACAGTAAACGATAACCATCGAAGGTCTGGGGACATTGGGGAAAAAGGGCTTGGTTTTGTTCGAATCCCATCGTCCCGATGGGCTGATTCAATTCAAAGATGCCACTACTGGCTCGAGCATCATTAGATTTTGAACCTACGTTGGAAACCAAGACTCCAAGTGCATCGGAAAACAACTGTTCGTACAATCGAAAAGCCCGAACGTCTTTGCCTCGTAGAAAGATCGGTAGACTGTCCAATCCTAACTGCTGAAAGGTGACTTCTGTAGTTGTGGCTAATCGCAAGCAGATAATGGCTCGAGCACGTTGGAACTTAGCAGGCAATCGGCTGGCTACCGCATCGCGGCTGACATAGCGAGCTTCAAGCAGCTCGATCGGCCACAGCGTGACGTCGTGGGCTGTTCGATAAGTACAAGGCGTTTGCTCATTGGGTGGCAGCACGCTCCGCAGATTGGTGTTTCGTCCAATCAAGAATCCTTCAGCCAGAGACCCGACTTCGAAATCGGGTTGGAACTGAGCAACTGCCATCGATGGTATCGATGCCAAGTATTGAGGAAAGACCATCTCGAGCAGGTGGTCCGTAAACTTGGGAAACTCCGCATCCATCTTTAAGTGAATGCGGGCGGCCATGAACGCGAACCCCTCGAGCAGTCGTTCCACGTAGGGGTCAGCACACTCAAAACCATCCAGTCCAAGTCTGCCGGCGATCTTGGGATACTCTTTGGCAAATTCGCCGCCGAGTTCTCTTATGTAGAGCAACTCCTGGTTGTAGTATTCGAGCAATTGCTGATCCATGCCAAACTTTCGCTATTCGACTTTTCGAATCGATACTTTACCAGTGTCCAAATCCAATTCGGTTCGCAGGTACATTTTCTGCGGAATTGGCTGAGCCCACAACTCACCCTCGATTTCAAACGTCAAAGAAGTTCGTTCCATACTGACGTAATTAGCCACTCCGCGGACTCGCAGTGTGTTTTTGAGTATTCGAGGTTCAAAAACATGAATAGCGTGGGCTACGTGCTGCTCCAACTTACCCAAGTCCAAGCCGGAAAAGACAATCCCTGATGTTGTTGGAACCCCATAATTGAGGACGGAATTCTTGGCTTCAGTACAGAATTCAAAATCGATGCTCGATTCAAGATTGTCTGTATTGAGCAACCAAGCGAGGTCTCTTAGGACATACTCTCTTAGCTTTTGAACTCCAAGCGCGCGACTATCTCGAGACTCTACCGAGCTCGAAGGGTTTTCGTCGGTGAGTCGATCGAGCAGGGATGGCTGCAGCCTCTCTTTTTGTGTGAGTTCCGCCATCCAAATTACCCATGGTTCAATGTGATTTTGGAAATCTCCGCAATACCATATTCATCGACGTCAGTTGTGATCGTGCGTTGGCCAAGTCCGGTGTAAGTCTCGGACCCTAGATCTTCCCAGATTGTCTTATGTCCCAACTTAAGCGCATCATCGGTAGCCACTTCACTACCGGCATATCGAGTGGGGATGAAGCCGACGCACTCACCTCCATTTGTCCACGTAAATCGGCTCGGTAGCCAAACTAAGTCCCGTAAATCAGAGACCTTTTCCATGGCAATCGTCTGAATGCGATGAAAGGGAACCCAAAAGTATCGCCCATTGATGATCGCCTCAAGGAACGGACCAATTCGCGAATCAGCGTCAGAAATCCACTCGAACTCGATTTGGGTATGCAAGCTGGAGCTTTCTTCGTCGCTGCCCTCTTGCTTCATGGGGAACAGGCTGAGGGTTCCTCCGACGGCTGGTGCCTCTTCAAAGGCTTTGTCACGCAACTCTCGCGCCGAAGCGACTTCTTTGTTTCCTAAGTGCTTCAGGGACTCCAGCATCAATGCCGCCCACGGCTCAGGCTCACCGAACAGCAAAGGGGATCTCTTACCTTGAAATACTTCCGACCGAAGTGCCTCGCAGGCCAGCAATTCTTGGTAGGAGTCCGCCATGGCTACGGCTGTCTTGTCGAGATCCCGTAGCACATTCAACTGATTTAGTGCGCGGTCCCAACTACCGATAACACAGTAGAGCTGAAAGAGAAAGATGCGATGCTTAGATTCACTCGGATTGTTTCGAACATCGTTCTGAAGACTCTTTAAGACTTCCGACAAATTGCCCGATCGCAGCAACTGCAATGACGTCATTCTTCCAGCCTTGCTTTAATTACGCGAAAAACGATCAGCTCTTGGCCAGATCATCGCACTTCCAAAGTCCCTTGTCCAGGTCCCAACCTAACGGGCCATGTACTTCGCGTGTCTCTTGGCTTTTTTCGCCTATGTATGAAACGTATTTCATAGCCGCTCTGTCGTACCAGATAGTCAGGGATTCCGTAGCTCCTCCCTTTTCATCGCCATTGAGACTCCAGCCTCCCATGTACGCATTCTCCAGACGGATCACTAGGTAGGGTCGTAGAGTAAGCTGCCCGGAATCACTACTGACCTTTTGTTCCATCACATGGATGTCGACCTTTACCGGAGGCACATTGTCATTGGCGCGGCACTTCATGGCCAAATGCATCAAGTAAACCGAAGCCGAATCGGCCTCTTTTTCGACCGATAGTTCCAGGTAATCCCAGTCTTCGCTGCGATTACGATTAACCTTCTTCTTCTTTTTCTTTTTCGAAAGCGCTTTGAGTGCTGCTTTGTCTGGGGTCAGTTCGTCATCATCATCATCGTCGTCATCACCCTTGTTGGTTTCGCCAAGTTCAAAATCGAAGCTTGTGGCGGTAAACCAATTCTCGTAGCCATCAAGAGTGGAATCCCCTTTCACTCCATCGATTCGGACCAAGATCATTTGCTGTCCCCAAAAAAACTGAAGCTGACTCCCTTGATAAGCGGCACCAGAAGATCATCACATTCGTCATTTCGATCGAACTGTGATGATCTATTACCGCTTCAAATATTCTCTCGATGAGTCGAGAAGAAGTGCACTTTAGCCTTTGTGCATTTCGACGGACTTGGGCAGCAGCTTTTCAGCATCTGGCCATGTCTTGGACTTGGATTGATCCCAATCGAGTCGATGGCCCTTGGGGAAGGATTTCCCGTCCGCAGTTGGCCAATAGACCAAACCGATACGGTTGTACCAAAGAGCAACTTCTTCCGTTGGCCGATCGTCGCCGTCACCGGACATGCTCCAAGTCTTAACGAAAACGGTATCCAAGACAACGTGCAGATAGACCACGTTTTGGCGATCGTTGTTGCCGTCTGTTATCGCTTCAACAAACTTGATGTGAGCGGTCTTGCAGGAAGACCCGCTAATGGCCTTCTTAGCCAAATAGACCGACGCAGAGTCCATGCTTTTGCTAATGGTACACTCTTGCAATTCACCAACACCAATGTTCAAGTCGGTTGTTCCAGCCTTGGCGCTGTCAGCGAATTCTCGCTCGACTCCGAATCCAAAACTATCTGCGGTAAAGTAAGCGTTGTCTTTGTATTTAGCATCATCAAAACCCTCGATCTGGCAATCGCCTGTGATCGACTCAATTTGCACCAAAATCATTTAATTAGCTCCTGGGTAATACGCGAAACAGTGGGAGTCACCAACGCCTTGAACGAGGACATTATGCCATAGCCTAAGGGAACGTTCGAGATACGTTGTTCTCATTTTAGATACTTTTTAGCCTCATTCTAGCACATCACAAGCCGTGTGTGCATGCGACCAAGTTGCACATCGCATGTGAATCGCGATGTGCATCATTGGTTTCTTTGCACTACTCGTTAGCCAGTCGGCAGACGAGAAGTCAGTCGTAGGGACACAGATAGGCCCTCAAGCTGATAGTGTGGCTTGAGGAAGAACTTCGAGCGGTAGTAGCCCGGATTGCTCGGGTCCTCTTCAACCACCACACCTGCTTCGGCCAAAGGACGACGGGCTTTTTCCTCTTGAGATGCGGCTGCCGGATTTGGCTCGACGTAACGATTGACCCAATCGTTGAGCCAAACAGATAGCGATTCTTTGCTTTGGTAACTACCAACTTTGTCTCGGACCATACATTTCAGGTAGTGAGCAAATCGGCAGGTAGCAAACAGGTAAGGCAGTCGGGCGCTAAGCTGTGCGTTGGCGCTTGCATCGGGATCGTCGTACTCGACTGGTTTCTGGAGCGATTGTGCTCCAATGAAAGCCGCAAAGTCGCTGTTCTTTTTATGAATCAGCGGCATGAAGCCGTTCTTTGCCAGTTCGGCTTCGCGGCGATCGCTGATGGCAATCTCCGTCGGGCACTTCATATCCACACCACCGTCTTCAGTCGGGAACGAATGGGTTGGCAAGCCTTCGACAGCACCGCCGGATTCGATTCCGCGAATCGAAGTGCACCATCCATACTCTTTAAACGAACGCGTGATGTTGGTCGCCATTGCATAGGCTGCATTTGCCCAGCAGTACTTGTCGTGATCGCTACCATCAACGGATTCTTCGAAATCGAACTCCTCAACGGGGTCCGTCTTGGAGCCATACGGCAGCCGCGCGAGATACCTTGGCAGGCATAATCCAAGATAGCGAGAATCCTCGGACTCGCGCAGTGATCGCCAAGCTGCGTACTCGGGTGTGCCAAAGATCTTGGTCAAGTCGCGGCGGTCGTTTAGTTGTTGCCAAGATTCCATTTGGAACAGAGTCGGTGATGCACCCGTGATCAGCGGTGTGTGCGAAGCCGCGCACACTTGGGCCATCTCCGTCAATAGTGCAACATCTGGAGGCGAATGGTCGAAGTGATAATCGGCAACCAAGGAACCATAAGGTTCGCCGCCGAACTGACCAAACTCTTCTTCATATATCTTCTTGAAGACAGGGCTTTGATCCCAAGCCGTTCCTTTGTACTTCTTGAGCGTCTTGCCTAGCTCATTCTTCGAGATGTTGAAAACTTTGATCTTGAGTGTTTCATCAGTCTCGGTGTTATTGACTAAATAGTGAAGCCCGCGCCAAGCTCCCTCAAGCTGTTGAAAATCGGGATGATGCAGAACTTGATTGATCTGTTCAGTCAGCTTCTTGTCGAGTGCCGCAATGATCGCCGTTATCGAAGCCAATGCATCATTGGATACGACATTGGAATCCTGGAGCACTTGCTCGGCCAGCGTTCGAACCGCAGATTGGATCGCTGATTTAGCGTCATCGGACTGCGGACGAAACTCTTTGTTTAGCAGCGCTGAGAACTCGCTTTCGGCGAACGAGGTTGCTCCCTGTAACGATTGTGATTGTTTTTCCATTCGAAAATGACCTATCTATATTTGAATCAGTTGGATTGGGTTCAATTAAGTTGTAAATGACATCGAACGGCGTTGTCGTATGCTAAAACGAGTTGATGCAAACAACCGCCATGGTGTGGCGATCTTTACAGATCGTTGAGAAGTGCATCGAGGTCATCTGAGTCACCTTCCGACGGTGAACCGCTGGTAGATGGAGGACTAGCGGGTGCTGCTGGGGCAACTGGTGCCGGTGGAGTAACTGGTGCCGCGTTAGATGCTGTTGGAGCTACCGCAGCAGGCGCTGCTGGTTTAGCTGGTGCGTTCGGATTGGGGGCTGCAACCAACGAACGAAGCGTGTTTGGATCGCTGAGCAAGTTGGTGATCAGTTCTTCCGCGCCCGATTTGCCATCCATATAGGTCAATAAGTTGGCTAGCTGGGTGCGAGTCTCTAACAACTTGCGTAGTGGTTCAATCTTGCGTGCAATCGCTGCTGGCGAAAAGTCATCCATCTTTTCAAAAGTGATATCGCACATTAAGTTCCCTTCGCCGGTCAGCGTATTGGGAACTGAAAAAGCAACTCGAGGCTTCATGGATTTCAGTCGATCATCAAAGTTGTCGACATCGATCTCCATAAATTTTCGATCACCAACGCCGGGAAGCTTTTCTGCCGGATTACCAGACAGATCGCTCAGCACTCCCATAACGAATGGAAGCTGGATAGATTTCTCAGCTCCATATACTTCAACGTCATATTCGATCTGCACGCGTGGCGCGCGATTTCTAGCGATGAATTTCTGTGCACTTGCTTTTGCCATTCGATACTCCTTACGCGTGTTTACAACGATTTGGGACTTGATTATCGCTTAAATCTGCTTTAAGCATAGTTTCTCGGGCGCCGTTAGTTTAGCTCCAACTCGGAACCATTAATTGGGGGCTAAGGCGATTCCTGGGGTAATTTTTGCTACTCGGTACTTTCGGCTTCCGGACCTCCCACCGTGACGGCTTGGCTGACCCCGTCCGGGGAGATCTCTTTTAGGATTTCCATGAAGCTCATCGAAGCTAGTCGACGGGCCCGCTTGAGGAGCATGGGCAGTGGGCTGGAAGGTTCGTTGCTCTCGAACCAATTGGTGATTTTTTCTAGGGCCTCTAAGGCTTCTGCACGATTTCCGGGAGTGCCGCTGGCAAACTTGACGACAGGAGCGACTGCCGTGGGACGCTCGGCGGGTGAGCTTGTTCCAGAAGAATCTGCCGCGACGACTTCGGGCTCGGCAGGTTGTTCGGTTTCGAACTGCTTGAGCCACATGCGATGAAAACGACTGATCGACTCCAGTTCTTTCCTGAGCGGGTCGAACTCCGGACTGTTCAACGATCCAACTTGGGTTGAGAACCCATCATCGATTTTCGATAACAACTCCAGGGATTCTGTGACGCTGGCTGCCCACTCCTTGAGTTCCTCTGGGTCGCATGATTTCACAACTGCATCCACCCGAGCCTGGTTGGGTGGGTTCTCCATTCCCTCTGGAGTCGGAATCTCGCCTCGGGCTATCGCACAGTCGTTCCAGCACAACACGCCTGCGCTGCGGCTGCGCACGATCGGTGTTTGTCTGAGTTGACGAATCAAACCTCCGACACTGGTTAGCCGAGCTAGTGCATTGAGTCGAATGGTGGGATCGTTATCGTCGTCCGGATCAAGAAGGGGATAATGAGCTTCCCAGTATTCGGTGACTATATGAGCCAAGATCGTGAGTGCGTCGCGAAACCCAACTAGCCCGCGACCATGCAACTCGGCTTCAGCAAAATAGGATCCAACGCGAATGTCCTTGGATCGCTTAAGCAATCCGAGTGCCAGTTTACGTACTTTTGTCCAATCTGCAGGTTCGCCTTCGATTTTTGTACTGCCAAACTCTTGCTCGGGAGTACCGACCGACGCTTTATCCATTTCGGCAAAGTCGGCGTCATACTCAATGTCTTCCCCTGCGGGTGCACCCTCTCGGATCGGCCTTAGCAGCTCTTCTAGCTCGCCTAGCATTGAGTATTGCTCCAGAATTCAAACACCTGCCGCCTTCATTCCAACGGCATAGAAATAACCACAACGTTTGGTTACGTTCTCGACTGTTGCACCACAATTCTTGTGCTAAGTCGATCGTATCGCTGCAGTCAGAACAATCGATTTATCAAGATTTCACGCAGGCGTATTGTATCAAGTAGATCGATATTGGCCATTTACGCCACCGTCAGGCCAGACTGTTTGTAGCAGTTAGTCAAACTAAGCGTTCTAAACTAATAGCTTACAAGTCTATGAAATCCCAGTTGGTTTGCCTGATTTTGAAGAGAATGTGGTGAGAATGTAGTGGGGATGTATAGATTATGTACTACCAAAACCACCGAGCTTCAATCAGAAAGGTTGTGTCGGCAAATCGTTGATTTGTGGTGGCGAAGGATAATGCCGTTCCAAAATCGAACAGGCCAAAGTCCCCCTTGCGATCAACGGTATAGTGCACACCTGGGGTAAGGTTGAGTATGAAGTGCTCGTTGACCCGCCTCTCCACCTGAGTGGCGTCGTTGGCGGCACCACGCGTTACGATGAAAGAGGACATTTCCAATGATGGGACTAAGGCCGAGCAATCAGTCTCGCGCCAAACGGTATTGAAGCCCGTTGCGATTTTGAGGACCTCGCCTTTCGAAACGGGGGCTGCGCCCATTGGGAACCAGAACTTAACTTCGCCGTGCATCCAGGTCTGCTCGCGCATCCGTGATCGAAACAACAAGCCCGGCTCCATTCCCACGCGCCCTGCACCCAAGCCTGCTCGGGCTTTTCCCGTCGGAAATCGGAATCCCATGTGTTGACTTAGAATCCAAGTTTTTCCGCTAATCAGCACCAGCTTGGTAGCCAGTTGGAGGTCGGATAGTCCGGTGCTATTTCTGTTCAATTCGGGATCGACTCGCCGCAATGGAACCTCAAAAGCGGTCGAGAAACTCTTGGACCCGGTTTCCATACGAAGGCGGAGCTCTTGGTAATCTATGGATGATTCTCCCAGCGGCGGGCCGCCGCCATTGCGGGTACGAGCCCAAAAGTACTCTGCTCGATCCGGCAGGTGCATGCCGTTGGCAAAAACGCCACGCACACGAAAATTGTTGGATGGTTGAGCGGGATCGATATCGAATAGCCCGAATGGCAGTCGTTCGACCCCCATTCCTTGCCCGGTCACCCTCCTTTCAAAGATCCCGTTCCGCATCGGCCTAGACCATGCAATTGAGTCGAAGATCGGTTCCGCCAAGGACTCCACTACCAAAGGAGGTGCCGTCTGCGATTGGTCGGCTAGTAGTGCACTAGGGCGGGGCGGCGGCAGCGGCTCTTGGTACATTACAAAGGGCGAGTCGATTCCCGAGAGATTCGAACTAGGTCGCCGATTGATCAACCAGCTTTCGTCAGCTTCCGAACCCGGAAGCGCTAAGCTCACCTGAGGTTCGATTACAACCGCGGTTGGTCTTCCCGGGGCAGGTGTCGGATTGGGGAGCCCAACCATTATGCCTGTCGTCCTAGGAAATGGATTGGCATCTGGAACGGAAGGCAGTTGATCGTCAGTTAGATGATGTTCCCCGAAATAGACCAGATCTTGCTGCGCGGACAAATCGCTTCCCATCGTCGTGACGGCTAAAGCTATCAAACAGAATTTCAGCCATTGACCTCTGCAACTGGGCGCTATAACCCCACGTCGTGACGGACGCTGAGTCCGGTCATTTCGATTGGTCGGGGAGATATTCGAAGTAAGTCGCTGATGCACACAAGCCTCGCTCGCGAATTTGACGATTGCGCAGTTTTTACTGGTTCTATCGGTGGAGCGGCCCTTGGGCGATTAGCAGAAAGCGCCAAGCTGTCTGGAATTTGCAGATAGGGCCCGTTCATTCTGAAGTGAACCCGCGTTTACTGACGCTACTATTGCTGTTACACTGCTCTGCCAGTCGGTTGCCTATGTGCCAGCTATAATGCTAGCCTCTTCAAGCACTTGCCTTTTG
>CAYWNG010000116.1:0-13200 GCA_964458685.1 uncultured Pirellulaceae bacterium | reverse complement strand
CGGTGCGTATGCGTGAGGTTGATTCGCTAATGCTGCTGACTGTCGCTGTTGTTTGGTTGGTGCATACAAAAACCACCACAGGACATAATACGGAACATAAATCGTCAGACCGACTACAACAAACGGCATGATCACGCCAATGTTTGTCGCAGCCAATATGATGGCGATAATCAGGATTGCAGATCGGGCACCTGTATTGATTTGTAGGGAATTCCACCATTGGTTCAGTTGGCCAACCCAACCGCGAACAGTTCGAGCGATCGGTTCTTGATAATTCAACGTTGCAATATTGGGATCACCGTTGACCGCTGGTCGAGCCGGGGAAGGAGCTGGCGCAGCGGCAGCAACGTAGTGTGGCTTGGAGAATTCACCGTGAGGCTGAGTCGCCGCGCCTGCTTGATAACCGCGCGGTGGCTCGACGCGACTGGCAGCTTGAACTACCGGCGGTGTGCTCAACGATCCATTGCGTACCAAAAAGTAGCGGTCATCGACTTCAAGCCCCAGAGGTCGCAGCATTTCTCGTACATCAGAGAATCGCGACGACGGGTTTTTGGCGAGAGCTCGAGCGATCACTTCGCGAATTGGCGACTGAACCAAGCTCAAGTCGGGATTGGCAGTCAAGTGTTTCATGATGATCTCTTGGCTACTCTCCCCATCAAAGGGAACGTTACCGGTAGCCAACTCATACAGCATGATACCTAAGGCGTAGATGTCGACTTCTTTGCCGTACTCGCCTTTGCCAATTTCAGGAGCCATGTAATGGAATGTGCCGACGCTCTCTGTTTGTCCGCCTCGTCGCGAACAAGAGATGAACTTTGACAATCCATAGTCGCCGATCTTGACCATGCCTTCATCTTCGAAGATGTTGGCAGGCTTTAGATCGCGATGAACGATACCATGGTCGTGTAAGTAAGCGACGCCAGCAGCAATCTGACCGAACCATCGCTGGAGGTCATCTCCAGGTAGACCTTGAGGATGCGCTTCAATCACATCGCGTAGGCTTGGACCGCCTACGTATTCCATAACGATCCAACCCTGATCTTGATCGTCATAGCGAAGATCATACAGAGCGATCAAATTGGGATGTTTCAGGTTCATGCACTGACGAACCCCTCGGACCTCGACGTCCAAGTTGCGTTGGATCTGCTTGAGTGCGACCTCTTTACCGGCGTCGTTGATCGCGAAGTAAACTTCGCCGAATCCACCAACTCCGACACCGCGTTTGATTGTAAAGCCGGCTAGCGGCTGGTCACCGTTGGCGTATCTGAACTTCATTTTGGCGTCTCGATTGGGGATCTGCTGATCGCTGGGCAATGAGGCTGCTTGAGGTTTTTTCGTCTTCTCGGCGCATAAGATCCCGAACATGTCTCAGCTCCCGTACTCCGACAAGCGGCATTGGACTTTTGAAAAGTGGCAGGCAGCTATTCGCGAGTTGTTCTGGAATCTTGGAATCTAGTTCATTGAATTTCAAGTGAAGCCACTAAGCAAGCCGAAACACCCCCCAAGGCAGCGGGCAAGTCGATTTCTTCAGAGTTCTAGCAATCTTTCGGCGAGCATTTTTGGGGCTCCAGCTTTGATAGGCTAACATTCCACGGCATTCAGGCGCACTTGGGCCCGTACCCAGTGGCCCGTCACCTAGGCTCACAAATCAAGCGACAAAACAGCGTTGCGGCAATCAAATCAGCAGTTGTTCCAGGGTTGCGGCGATTCCCATCAGCTCGCAGATAGCCGTCAAATCTTGCCAAACGGTCGAGCCAAGTTGATTCGGTGCCTGGCTTGAACTCTCCTCTGGCTCGGTCAAAAAACTCCATTTCATGAGCTGTCCAAAGCTCGGCGGCCAGTTGCTGAACCTTTACGGCTTGATCAAAACCGCACTTTCTGAGGATTAGCCCATCGGGTTGCCAGCTCAAGCAGCGGACTTGAAGATTGACGATAGCTTGCAGTGGAGATTCGGTGGCTAGCAGTTGCTCGTTAAGCCAAGGCAATAGTCGGTCGAAGATATCGGCGAAGTTGTTGACGTATTGGCTAGCTACCCCATCGAACTGAGCGACTTGGCGCATGGCGTCAACAAGGCTTTCTGGGGCTTCAACTTTGGCGACATCGTTGTCGGCTTGTTCGCCCAATCCCCCCGGCGCGGCCTCGCGAATCGCTTGATAGACTAAGCGACTGTCTTCGGCAGATAGCGATTGCAAAACGACTTGGACCTCTTGCTTTAGCGGGTCTGAATCAAGCTTGCCATCACCAACCCGACTCGCGGCAATCGCCAGTGGAGCGAGCAATAAGACTGTCCCCAAGTTCGTGTTGCAACCCACGCGCAGTCGCGTTGCATGAACAGTTCGGAGAACCAGTAGACCAACAGATTCACCCACATCGGAAAAGCACTCGCTTTGCACTGCAGCAGAAGTCACGAAATGCCCAAAGTGCATGTCTGAAAAACTTGCGGCTGGGTGAACATTGCCCAGCTTTGGCGCGGAGGCCTCGAGCAAAGTTGCCAATCCCGCAGCTTGAGCGATTGACCAGCGTTGATCCAGCGGCTTCATGATGTTGGTTCGGCCAAGCAGCTTCGCAGTTCCTCGATCACCTCAGCGGCGGCCTCTTCCATGACATAGTGCCCGACATCGTCTAGTCGTCGCACTTTGGCTTGCGGCAGCAGTTTTTCCAGCCGATCAAGGCATTCAGGCCGAAAACACCAGTCCTTCATTCCCCAAATCAGCCGCGCGGGCCGATTCTTGAAGATGGCCAGTCCTTCTTCGATTCTTGAGAGGATCTGCCACGTGGCGTCGCTCTTGCGAGTCGGAATGTCTTGAACAAAGCGAGCGATCGCGACTCGCGATTCCCAATTGTGATACGGAGCGATCAAGCCGGCGGCAACCTCAGGCTTCAACCTGTCCAATCGATTCAGCGTCATCGATAGCGCGGCCTTCGCGAACAGATTCAAGCCTCGCACACTGGCTTCACCAACCCATGGCCAACGACAAGCAGAAATCCGCCAGGGTATGTAAGGCGGTGGAAAGGCGGCCGTGTTCAAAATCACTAACCGTTCGATTCGCGTCGGCAGCTTTAATGCTGCTCCTAATCCGATCGCGCCACCCCAATCGTGCACTAACAAAGTGATGCGACGCAGATCCAATTGCTCGATCAGTCGAGCCAGATTGCCAATGTGTTGCTCAAGCGTGTAGTTGTATTGCTGAGGCTTTTGACTCAAGCCGCAGCCTACATGATCGACGGCAACGACTCGAGCCACGTCGCTAACCTGATTCAGGATTTCACGGTAGTAGAAGGACCATGTTGGATTGCCATGCACACACAACACCGTCTGCTCGCCATTGCCCTTTTGCACGAAATGCAGCTTTACCCAATCCGCGGTCGTTTCCGAACGCGGGATCTCAAGAAACTGAGATTCAAACGGGTAAAGGGCTTTCCAATCTGGCATGGGATCTACGTTCAATCGAATTCTTCGCTACAACCCGTCTTGGGAAGTCGGGAGTATATCAGCAAACTGGGGCGTTGTCTTCGGGTATTGGAACTGGCTGAAATAGAATGAAAACATGCGACAAATCACGCCAATTCACTCGTCAAACACTCCCATCGCGGTGCTTCGTTGTGGCCTAGCCGCGGTAGTTCTTTGCTTAGGCTCTTCCTTTGCGACTTCAGCCTATTGCCAAGCTCCTGGCGAAATCGAAATCGCTTTAGTTGAAGAGAACACCGACCAACGCCTTCCATGTCGCGTTCAGGTCCGCGGTCCCAACGGCAATGCCATCAAGCCGCGTGCCATCGATACAGTGCAAGGATGGAGCTTGGTGGATGGGAAGCTGTTCTTCCGCGGCCGCGCGGGCGATTATCACTACGATATCTTTCATGGCCCAGAGTTCGCCCCTGCGCGCGGACATTTTATACTCGACAAAAAGTCTGAAGCCGTCGATATCATCGAACTTCCCAGGCACGCTGATCTCAAGAGTGAAGGTTGGTACGGCGGCGATCTACTGAACTTCCATCCTTCCGAGAAAGCACAAAAATGGCTCGCCGCCGAAGGCCTCTTCATGGCCGCGAGCATGCTTGACGTTGCAAAGTCGCCGACTCAGAAGGCCGACGCAAGTACTGATGAGTCAAATTCTGTCGAGGCAAGCTCGAGCAACGCTGTGCCAACAGACGCCGCTTCAATCGCTCACACCTACACCAGCTACCACGATCGTCGCGCGGGAAGTGGATTGACGATTCACCATTGGTTACCAAAAGAACCTGTTGCAGAAAATTCGCCCTCCAGTCAGTTGATCGTACAAGCCAAGAAGCAGGCTATCGATGATTCGGCGCTGCCTGTGCATGTTGAGATCCAAAAGCTCTGGGCTCGCGACTTGCCTGTTTGGCTGGCCAGTGGACGCATCGACAGCGTACAGCTTCTGAGTGATCACTTGACGATTGAAGGTAAGGCCGCAAGTGAAGTCAAACCACTGGTCATGCCCGAAGGAAGCTTCAAAGGCGGTCGAGCTGGCGGGCGGATTGTCGAACAGATCTATTTTCAAATGTTGGAAGCCGGCTTGCGTGTCCCGCTCAGCGCCGGAAGCGGATTTGCAAAGACGCCTTCTCCGCTGGGTTACAATCGCGTCTATGCATTGATCGGTAACGCATCGAACGAAACTTGGTGGCAAGCAATCCGCGCAGGCAACAGCTTCGTCACCAATGGCCCACTACTGCGAGTCAACGCGAACGGCATGCCGCCGGGATATGTGTTTCAATCGAACGAAGCTATCGAATTGGATGTTGGTGTTGTTCTGACTGTCGCCGATCCTGTGGAGTATTTGGAAGTGATCGTTAACGGTTCCAGCGTCTATCGAGCCGCTCTGGATGAGTACGCGAAGCAAGGCGGAAAGATCCCCACAATCAAAGTCGATCAATCGGGTTGGATGGTAGTTCGAGTCATTACTGGGCGAGAGTTCTCTTACCGCATGGCCACAACCTCGCCGTTCTATTTCGAAATCGCTGGGAAGCAACGAGTCCAAGCAAGTGCGGTGGAGTATTTTCAAAGGTGGCTACAGAAGACTCGCGAAGAGATTGCTAAGCTTCCTCCAGATGTCAGCAAGCTTCACCAGCCTTATCTGCAATCCGCCGAGAAGTTCTGGGAAGCTCGTCGACAACTGGCTTCGAATTAATATGCTGTCCCTCGCTAACGCATTTTGAAGTTGCGCTATTTCTGGGATTTCGGGCCGAAGGCCCAGCGATTTACATAGCCCAGCCCAACGGGCTGGGTAATCAAGCTTAAGTAGGTTAAGGGCCAACGGCCCGCCGGTTTGAACGCAAACCGGCGGGCCGTTGGCCCTTTGATTTTCATGCGAATTAAGTACCCAGCCCTACAGGCTGGGCTAGGTAAACGGACAGGCCTTCGGCCCTAAAACTAAATAGTGCAACTTCAAAACTAACGCAGCGGGTTGTGCTCCGCTACAGCCGCAGCTACAGCCAGAGCTTCAGCCGACCGTCTAGCATTCCAGGTAGCTTTTTCTCTACCTCTTTAGCAATCTGTCTTGCGTTGTAGCGGACACTAAAGTGACCCGCGATGATCAGCTCGTTCTTAAACTGATCTTTGCGCTCGATGAAGTCATCCAAGTGCATGTGACCATGCTTGTGGATCTTCTCCTTGCGGTGCTTGGGGGCTACGAACGTCATCTCTGTGATCAACACTTGAGCTCGCAACATATCCGGGTTGTTGTCCAAGCCTGGTGGACTTGTGTCGCCGGTGTAAGCTACTAGCGGCATGCGAATCTCGGCGCTGATCTCGACGCCGCTCAAACGCAGATCGCGAATCTCTGGTCCGGTCAACTGCTGAAACTCGGGCTTAAGCTTATTGCGTCGCTCCCAAATCATATAACCAACGCTGGGAACGGTGTGCGTAGTTGCATGTACGGTCATGACCAGTTCGCGAGATAGCTCGATCTCGTCGCCAGCTTTGACCGTGATCCAATTGCATGGCAGTCTGCCACGATCCAATCGTTGGAACGACTTGATCATAGAATCTACCGACGCCGCAGCATGCTCGGGTATGTAGACCGTCGGCGGCTCCATCTTCATCATTCGACGACGAGCCAAATAAACAGGCAGAGCGGCGATGTGATCGAGGTGAGTGTGCGTGATGGCCCACGTCGCAGTGCCCATGAAGTCCCATGGCTGAGCACCCAAATCGAAGCCGATTCGCAGCTCGGGAATCCGCCAATAGCTCTGTACCGCAGCTCGCGAGTATCCTTCGATCGTCAAATTGCGATGCGAGTGTGTTAGAAAAGGAGCGTTGTCCAGCATCAAGGAGAACCTATCGTCGAAATCGAGGTTTGGAGACAATCCAAAAGAGGATGCTTGTCGCGTTTGGCTGTTTGCGTCTGTGGGATTTCTCGCCGCTTGCTAGAATGGACCCCTTCAACGGCCACAACAGTTTGCTTATCTGGATGGCTTGGTCAACTCGAATGTTCGGGCAATTGCTGAGAAGTTGGACATTTCCAGCTCTTTAAAGTCGGCCCGCGCTGCATTGATGGGAAACTACGCAGAATGTCGCCACAACGAATCGGCCTGACCATGGGGGATCCAGCGGGAGTTGGCCCTGAACTGGTACTTCGCGCCCTCCGGCGTCCAGCGAACTCCGGCGATCCGCAGATTGTCGTTTTTGGGCACTTCGAAACGCTCCAGCGATGCAATAAGTTACTGTTTCAAGATCCATTCAACTACACAGTTGTTAGTTTGGATGATTACCGTAATGGAGCCGTTTTACCAGAGACAGGTTCGGTAATCATCGACCATTCCAACCTCGCATTGGAGCAATTCGAAGTTGGCAAGCTGTCGGGCGATTGTGGCGAAGCCGCGTTTCGCTTTATCGAGTCAGCTATCGATGCGGCTCTCGCGCAAAAGATCAGTGCCGTGACAACAGCGCCGATTAATAAAGAGGCTCTGCATCTAGCTGGCCACAACTACCCTGGGCACACCGAGATCTTTGCCGAGCGCGCTGCCAGCAGTCGTTGGTGCATGATGCAGTACTCGACCAAGATCACCTGCACCTTTGTCACTGTTCATTGCGGCTACAGTCAAGTTCCCGAACTGCTAACGGTAGAGCGTGTGCTGGACACCATCGAGCTAACGGCCGAAGCGATCGAGCGCATTCGCAACAAGAAACCTAAGCTGATTGTATGTGGGCTGAATCCTCACGCTGGTGAACATGGACTGTTTGGCAATCGCGAAGAGGAGCGAATTATCGAACCAGCTATTGAACTGGCTCGGCAAAAGGGAATCTATTTAGAAGGCCCACTGCCACCTGACACAGTCTTCCTGCCCAACAAACTCTCGAGCTGCGATGCCGTGGTTTGTATGTATCACGATCAAGGACACATTCCAGTCAAAGCCCTCGCCTTTGATTCGGCTGTGAATACAACGCTAGGCCTTAAGATCTTGCGGACCAGTGTTGACCATGGCACTGCCTTTGACATAGCCTGGAAAGGCATCGCGAAACCCGACAGTCTGTTCGCCGCACTTGAATTGGCTTCGCGGTTGTCAGCCACCTCCTGAATCGAATCGTGTAGTGAACGATGAAGCAAGGCCTGACTCGAACAAAGACTGAGTCCAGCACAATTTAAAGCTGATTATGTCAATTACAGAAATTTTACGATCCGCAGAGGGCTACATTCCGAATCCGCACCTCGACGGTGAAACGCCTTTTGAAGAGTTTTGGACAGTTCGATCTAGAGTGCTTGCTGGGACAGGTCCCTTTGGGAAGACCGGCCCAGATGATGGATCCGACTCGCCGGATTTTTGGTTAGTTGAGGATCAACTCAATCACGAACGATACCAACTGATGGAGTTCAATTCCGCAGAGGCGGTATCGGTAGAGCTCTTCGAATCGTTGTCATCCGCGTTGAAGGCAACCGAAGGTTGGGGCATCATCATTAATGGATTCGACTACGGGCACATACTTCTATTTGAAGATCGACTTGTTTTGGCTGGAAGTTTGTTTGACGGATGTACAACAATCGAAAATGTTGCTTCTGCCGTGAAGCGGGGAATTGAGTCGTTGCAGGAACGCAAGTTCGGAGCTCTCCGAAAACAGCTTAAGCTGATTCAGCTTCGCATCGCACGAGCTACAACAATCGCTACGATGAACCAATTCGCCCACATCGCAACTTTCGATCGTTATCAGCTCCACGACTTCAATGCCGTATGGATGCTTCAAACAGAGAATCCCGGCAAACTGTACATGGAAACGGACCACGGTGTCATCGCGGAATATGCTGTGGATTCAGACCTCACCATTCACGATCCGTATTGTCGTGACTACTGGCCATATACCGATCTACATCCAACCTTTTGGCTTGTGGTCTACTTGAATAGTCAAAGGCAGCTCACCGAATTCCGATATGTTGACGAAACAAAAAGCTTACAAGTAGGTTTCGCGAGAACAGCTCCTGCCCTTGATGCGACGGCGCTAGAAGCGGCCCTTGCAGGCCCTGGTATCGTTTGACGTCGATGTGTTCATGAAGCACCGTTTTCAAGTGGTTAGTTGTTCATCGGCTCGATGCTATTCCGATGTAGGTAGAGGCGTTCGAGTCCAACCGTACTGCCTTAGCCAAATCTGTTGCTTCGAATCAACTCTTCAGATGCTCTGGAATTCCGGGCCTTGCTATTGGATAGCGGGTATCAGCTCTGATCGGATGGTGTAGGTCGCGGCTCGCGTTGGGTTGAGCCCAACCATATCCTGGGCCAGCGGGATTTGCCTTGATTTGATACCCATTCGTGCCAAACTGTGTAGGTAGGTTGAAAAACCGCTAGGGGGTTAAGTCCGACCTACTTTTCGCGGTAAACAGCCTGGACGGCCGGAAACGCGGCAACTTGCGGCTTGACCATCGGGGGGTCGCAATGAACAATCTTTGCTACCCCGCCGAACTCGACTTCTCGGCGCTCCAAAAACCTCAAGTGAATTTCATGTCCTCAATAGCTCAAGTTCCAGACAGCCGCGGACGTTTTGGCGATTTCGGTGGCCGTTACGTGCCCGAAACGCTCACGCGGGCTCTGGATGAATTGGTGGTCGAATACGACGCTGCCAGGCGAGATCCCAAGTTTCAAGCCGAATTAGGCCATTTGCTCAAGACTTTCGTGGGGCGCCCTTCGCCCTTATATCATGCTAAGCGGCTGAGCCAAATGGCGGGTGGAGCTCAGATTTGGTTCAAGCGTGAAGACCTCAACCACACCGGAGCTCACAAGATCAACAACGCTCTCGGGCAAGCTCTGCTGACTCTGCGAATGGGGAAGACTCGAGTCATCGCCGAAACGGGCGCCGGTCAACACGGCGTAGCGACGGCAACCGCCTGTGCTCACTTTGGACTGCCTTGCGTTGTGTACATGGGCGAAGAGGACGTGCGTCGGCAAAAGCCCAACGTGTTTAGTATGAAGCTGATGGGAGCCGAAGTTCGGCCCGTTACCAGCGGATCCAAAACTCTCCGCGATGCTGTCAACGAAGCGATGCGAGATTGGATGAGCAGCGTTGAGTCCACGCACTACATCATCGGCTCAGTCATCGGACCGCATCCGTTTCCAATGATCGTTCGCGACTTCCAATCGGTGATCGGTAGTGAGGCTCGCGAGCAATGTTTGGAAGTGCTCAAACGTCTGCCAGACATGGTCGTAGCTTGTGTCGGTGGAGGCTCAAACGCAGCGGGCATGTTCTATCCCTTTATCGAAGACAGCGAAGTTCGCTTGATCGGCGTTGAAGCGGGCGGACATTCGTCTGAGCCTGGTCAACACGCTTCACCGCTTTCGTTGGGCCGTCCGGGTGTGTTGCACGGTACGATGAGCTATGTGATGCAAGACGAAGATGGTCAGACAGCTCCGGTGCATAGCGTCTCGGCTGGACTAGACTATCCTGGCGTCGGCCCTGAGCACAGCTTTTGGAAAGATGCTGGACGCGTTGAGTACACTTTGTGCCGCGACGGTGAAGCGTTAGCTACGTTTGATAAGGTGGCTCGCAGCGAAGGCATTCTTCCAGCGCTCGAATCATCACACGCGGTTGCCAAGGCGATGGAAATTGCTGCTGGCCTGCCTCAAGACAAAGTCGTGCTGGTCTGTTTGAGCGGACGAGGCGAAAAGGATGCGGCTGAAATAGCCAGATTAACCGGACGCGATTACTAGAAAACAACCAACATGTCAGCAATTGATGATCGTTTCGCGCAGCTTCGTCGCGAAGGCAAGAAAGCGTTTCTACCGTTCGTTACCGCCGGTGATCCGAGCTTGGATGTGACCGCGCAGTTGATTCTCGAACTGCAAAAAGTCGGCAGCGCGATGGTCGAAGTAGGTATCCCCTACAGCGATCCAATCGCCGATGGTCCTGTGATTCAAGAATCTTACACGCGAGCACTCGACAAAGGCGTTAAGCTGGCGGGCATTATGCAGATGGCCTCTGGTCTTAAGGCTCAGCTTTCGATGCCGCTAGTTTCGATGGTCAGCTACTCGATTATTCAACGCGTCGGTGCTGAAAAGTTCCTCAGCGATTCGATTCAAGCTGGCTTTTCAGGTTCGATCGTCCCAGATCTTTTGGTCGAGGAAGCGGATACTCTTCGGTCGCATTGCCGGTCTCGCGATTACAGCTTGATCCACCTAGTGACTCCAACGACGCCGCAAGAACGCATGCTGCGCATCGCGGAGAGTTCAAGTGGCTTCATCTATTTTGTTTCGGTAACTGGTATTACCGGTGAACGTAGCGAGTTGCCCAAGGACTTAGTCAGCAAAGTCACTTGGCTTCGCGAGCGAACGAAGTTGCCGATCTGCATTGGCTTCGGAATCAGCAAGGTCGAGCACGTGAAGTTGCTCGCTCCTGTCGCAGATGGGTTGATTGTAGGGTCAGCCATTGTGCGAAAGTTGGCCGAACATGCCAATCCCAAGGATGGCATCGCTGCGGTTTCCGTTTTGGCCGAGCAGTTGATCGAGTCGATGAACGGCTAATTCTCAAAATTTGGAAGCCGATGAATTGAATCGATTAAGAGCACTGATGCTGCTGCAGGAATGTACAGGCGATGATATCTGGTCGCTTGAGCACTGTAGGCTGCGTCAAGTTCCCGAGGAATGGATCGAAGAGCTGTCCGACTGCTTTGAATCCGGGTTTGAACACGACCTTCAAACCATCTACGTTGGCGAGCGGATCACCAACCAGTATCGCGGGATTCGCGATGTCGATCTTGCGCAGAAGCTTGGGCGACAGCTTGGCTTGCCAGTCGACCATATCGCTTCTCAATCCACATCCCGCCGCTCGCTCGTCACCGCCCTTCAAGATGCTGCGGAAGAGATATAGCTTTCCAGCTTTTAGCCAGACTTCCACCCTCGAAGCACCTTCGTTGAATCGGTTCTCACGATAGTGCTGAAGTGGCCAAATCTCTTATCCAGACACAGTTCGCATGTTGAAATGGTCTCTTTAGGCTGATAGCATTCTCCCAAAAGACCCTGCGGATTTTCGATGATTGATTGCATCAATTTGACTTTCGTAAATTTGCAGGTTTACATTTCTTGGGGAACCGATGGCTTTACAGACACTCAGATTGCTATGGACAACCCTATGAATTCGGTGTTCCGATTTAGCTTCGTGCTAGTTTTGTTTCTCGCAGGCCCAGCCCTGTGCCAGGAGTCGCCACGCGTAACACCCGCGGTGCGCGTCATTTCGCAAATTGAGCCTGCCGTACTACCGATCTTTACAAATGCCACCCAAAGCACAGGGACAGGTGCTGTCATCCATGAGTCCGGCTTTGTACTCACAGCCGACCATGTGACGACCAACTCGCCGGGCATCGCTCTGTTCGGTCTTCATCGAACAGAATACGAAATTGTCGGTCGCGTTCCCGAGCGAGATTTGGCAGTGCTGAAGGTTGCTGACCTATCAAAACTGAAACATGCCATAAAAATAGGTCGAAGTAATGACTTGCAGATTGGCGAACCAATCATCGTAGGCGGTAACCCCGGTGGACGAGGGATTGTGTTTTCACAGGGGACTATCAATTCAGCATCGATTGAGCCCTCCTGGCCAAACATATTGGTCAAATCCTTTTGGCGAAATGAAACTGATGTGCTATCCACAAAGAGGGAGCGAAGTACGGGCGGTCGACCGGATTTCATTCAGTATGACGCAACTACCAACAAGGGAAATTCGGGGGGCCCTATTGTAAACTTCGATGGTGAAATCGTGGGGTTGGCCGCTCTTAAAGGCGCACAGGAAGAAGGGATCAATTGGGCCATTCCAATTGACCGGATTCGAATGTTCATGCCCTATTTGGTTCCCTCGGAAGAAGTCGGTGGTTTCGCGTTGGGAATAGATGTTGATATGCTAAGCGCCGAGTGTCGCGTATTGGCAGTGCGGGAGAATTCTTCGGCTTGGACTGCAGGACTGCGCGCTGGTGACATCCTTAAGCAACTCAATCAGCAATCAGTACGTACTGGTCCAGATTGGCTGATCGCACTTTGGGGGCAAAAGGCTGGAAAAGAAGTTGCAGTTACATTCTCTCGAGGCGATGAAATCAAGCAGGTTCAGATGCAACTACAGTCCACCGCTGTTGAATCGTCTATCGCCGCTGCCGATAGAATTCCTGGTGTCACCTATCAATTTTACGATGGTCAGTTTCCATTTATTCCAAACTACGAAACGCTCAAGCCCGCGAAGCAGGGTGTCATTGATCGAGTCGATCTGAAACAAATTGACTTGGCCGACAAACGCAGTTTCTCAATCGTATTTTCTGGTTACGTTGAGTTTTCAGAGCCGGGTTTGGTAAGAATTGCCATCGGATCGGACGATGGAAGTAAGCTCTATTTGGATGGGCAATTGATTATCGACAATGACTTTGGTCATGGATTCCAAACGTTAAGTCGCTGGATTCGCGTGCCCCGAGGACTCGTCCCGTTTCGAGTCGAGTATATGGATCTGGGCGGCGAGCGAGGTCTGATGATTGGCGCTGCTCGTGACGTTGAAGGGAAGCAACCAATTGCGATGAAGTTCTTCACCAATAAGCAGTAGCAAAGCGGGTGAATCGAATTAAGAACGAAGCCAGCGAGTTCGCAAGAGACTCACGAGCTTCTAAGCGGGGCTGGATTAAGTAATTGGCTTGCGGCCGCAGCAGACGTAGTAGGCGCCGGATTCGAAGATGGCAATGTCCTCTAACTTGTTTTCAAAGTAGGCGTGGTACCAGCGTGGGTTCTTCGTGA
>CAYWNG010000115.1:0-13218 GCA_964458685.1 uncultured Pirellulaceae bacterium | reverse complement strand
GGCTAGGTAAACGGTCAGGCCTTCGGCCTTAAATCCAAATAGCGCAACTTCAAAATGCGTCATCCAGTCCCTCACTAACTCAGCGCGTTGGGAGAACCAAACCCACGCCTCTACAAAAAGACTCGCGTCGGCTGGAGGTGGTCGCCAAGGTCGTCCAGTATAGCCGCCAACCTCCCTGTCTCATCTAGGGCAACCACAGATCGACTGAAGTCCTGGCCGCTTCCTTCGCCTTCGCCAGCATTTTCTAGCTCAGCGCGGAATTGCTCAACAGAGGGTTGAGCATCAAGAACTGACCGCATAGCTTCGGTAATCGCTACGGTCATGCCGCATTGCAATCGTTGACAATCGTCAGCAGTCACTCCAATTCGGGGCAGTTGATCCACCAATCCGACCGGACTAGTCATTCGCTCTCGTACATCGCTCAAACTATTCAGCTCGTCCACTTCGCAGCAATCGCTCAATTGGTAACTACCGACACTGGTTCTCACCAAGCGCGACATGATAGCCGCCGAACCTAAAGCCACAGCGATATCATTTCCGAGCGAACGAATGTAGGTTCCGCTGCTGCAAGCGATCTGCATTGTCACACGCGGATAGTCAAAGGCAAGCAACTCCAGCGAGTGAATCATCACTTCACGACTGACTATTTCAAACTCGACTCCCTGACGAGCCAACTTATACGCTCGCTGTCCATTAATCCTACAAGCGGAATACTGCGGTGGAGTTTGTCGAATGCGCCCGCGCCAGTACTGCATCTGATCGATCCATGGCAGTCGATCGATCACGGGAGCGTCAACCAGCGACTCAACCTGCCCTTCAATGTCCAAAGTGGTACTAGTTTGACCTAGTAGAAAATCGGCTTCGTAACATTTACGTTGCAAGTGCGCGTATTCGACCAGTCGCGTCGCTCGACCGATCGCCAAGAGCAAAACACCGGTCGCCATCGGATCTAGCGTACCAGTGTGGCCGAGCTTGGGTGTATCGCTTCGCTTTTTAGCTCGCAGCAGTCGCTGAACATGATTGACTACGTCGCGACTGGTCTTGCCGGCTGGCTTGTTGATGGCAAGGACCCCGAACAACTCAGGTTGTTCGCTCAATGGATTCAACTGGTTCAATTGCCGACCAACTCCAACGCTTTGCCAGTGGTCCACTTGCGGAAGTCTTCGGGATCGCGATGAATCTGATGATAGAGCGTATCTCGCTCGATCGGCTCGCGGCCTGTCTCGCTGATCAGCTCACGAATACGCTCGACGGATAGAATCTCAGGAGTCGTCGCACCGGCATCGTGATAGATCAATTCGTGTCGCACCGTTCCATCGATATCATCTGCGCCGTAGTGCAGCGCGACTTGAGCTGTCTCGATACCCAGCATGATCCAGTAGGCTTTGATGTGCGGGATATTGTCCAGCATCAATCTTGCTACAGCGATGTTTCGCAAGTCCACAAGAGCCGACGGCTTTTTCAGATTGCTTAGCTCGGTATTGTCGGGATGGAAAGCCAATGGAATGAAGGTTTGGAAACCGCCTGTTTCATCCTGCAGCGATCGAAGCCGAAGCATGTGATCGATGCGATGATGCGCCTCCTCGATATGTCCGTACAACATCGTGCAATTGGATCGAATGCCCAGTTGATGCGCGGTACGGTGGACTTCAAACCACTTGTGCGCGTTCGCCTTGTGCTCGCACAGTTGATCGCGAACTTCGGAGTGGAAGATCTCAGCACCGCCGCCGGGCAAACTGCCCAGTCCAGCTTCACGCAGGTCGATCAAGATGTCTCGAACGCTCTTCTTGGTGAGATGCTCGAACCATCCCACTTCGACCGGAGTCCACGCCTTGAGATGAATCGACGGGAATTCAGCATGCAATTGAGCGATGATCCCGCGATACCAGTCGTAGCCCATCTTGTGATGCAGACCGCCGACAATGTGCATCTCGGTGCAACCGTTGTCAAAAGCTTCTTGGCCACGTGCTCGCACCGCCCGCTCGTCCATCACGTATCCCTTCGGGTCGCGGAGGTCGCTACGAAACGCGCAGAACCGACAACGATAGATACATACGTTCGTCGGGTTCAGGTGCGTATTGATGTTGTAGTACGCGACGTTGCCATGCATCCGCTCGCGAACGGAGTTCGCCAATTCCGCGACTTCCTGGAGTGGAATCGCAGGATCGTAGAGGGCGAGACCATCGTCAAAACTCAGGCGTTGACGCGCTTCAACTTTGCGGCAAATCTCTTGAAAACGATCTTTGGCTGAGATATTCATGGTCATTTCTGCAAGGCCCATTCGGGCTAGAGACGTTTCGGTTAACAACATTCCTTGGGAGACGGGCCAAGGTAATCAACCAGACGGAAGCATTATAAGCAAAGCCTCAGGATGGTCATCCGGATCTTTGCCACAGTCGGCTCAACCCGCAAAATTACCTTAAGGCCTAGTCCAGAACCGTAAAGATAGACGTGGTTTCACTCGGAGGATTGGAGATTATCCTGTTAAAGAGTGGCCCAAAACCCTTTGCTCGAGCTGGGAATTACTGGCGGAAATGCCATTCTGGGTATTCACGGCCTCCCAACTAAACCCTTGTCAAACACTCCGCAGACACTCCGCAAACACTCTGACCTGAGACTATCTTGCAAACTTCTTGAGAAACAAATCTTTGATTTGATTCGCTCGCAAGACGGCAAAAACGACCAAGACAAGAACACATAGCCAAAACAGCGCCGAGTAAACTCGCTCGGCACACCAGTACGGCGGTTTTGGAGCAGGCTGGGAATAGAACTCATCGCCTGAGAACTGCAACCGCTTGACGATGAATTCGCTTGTGGGCTTGGACCCATCTTGCCGTTGGCAGACGATGCGAATCTCCTTGAGCGGCTCGGCACCCATGGTCGCTCGCATAACTTCTCGATAGTTCGCAGGGCCGTCGGTAGAGCCAACTGACTCGGCAATAGAAATTCGCAGTTTGTCGCTTTCGCGAGTGAAGAGTAACGTGCCTTTGGTGAACGATAATGGCGTGACCTGGATTTCGTTACCCTTGGGTTCATTGCCAGCGTATTCCATTCATCTGACCGATGGTGCAAACAACTTTGCAAAGCCTACCTTACTTCGGAAGCTTCAGATTCCGTACTGTGTGAGAGCTCGCAGGATTTCTCGCTGATCCAAATGAAGGAAATGCTGTGAAGGAAATCCTGTCGGAGACAGGTACGACAATTCTACTGCAGCTCCAGATTGGCGTGCGATAGTCGATAGGTAACCTCTTGGCTACTGTCAAAGAAGTAGACCGTGACAGAACGTTTGGGGCCATGCCCGCTGGCTGAAAGGATTTCGCCCGAGCCCATTTCGGGGTGATTCACCAGCGCTCCTTTCTTGTAGCGGTCCCATCGCTTTTGCGACTCGGCCAACTGCGAGCCGACCGAAATTCGTCCTTGCATTGACTTCTGAGCCTGCTTCATACTCTTGCGCTGCATTTCATCCGGTGGTATTTGGCAATGCTCGTCGTACTCAACATACGAGTCCTCGTCGTCGGTTAGCTGAGAAACATCGTCAAAGCTGCCTGCGTCGGATTCGAAATAGTCATCAAACCCAGCGCCTCCACCAAAGTCATCACCCGAGTTCATGTGATCGGTGTGATCGACGATCTGAAGGTCCTGCTTGGGGAGCTCCATCAAGAATGAACTCGGCACGCCTGTTCCGCTCGAACCGCCAAAGCCACGCGTCTTCGCGTAGCTCAACTGCAATCGATCTTTAGCGCGAGTGATACCAACAAACAGTAGCCTTCGTTCCTCTTCCAATTGCGTCGGGTCTTCTTTACTGCGCGAGTGCGGTAATATGTTCTCCTCAACGGCAGTGATGAACACATTCGCAAACTCAAGCCCCTTAGCCGCGTGAAGTGTCATCATGGTGACCATCTCTTGTCCCAACGACAATCGATCTGTGTCAGCTTGTAGGGCAACAGTCTCGAGAAATTTTTCCAACGCTGGTCGGTCGTCAATCGTGTCTTGATCCAGCTCTTGAGCATCCGCCAAAAGTTCATCGATGTTTTGCAACAATTCAGAAGGATCGGTGTCATTGCTGTTCTGTTTCAGCAAATATTCGCGATAGGCAGTCTCGTCGATCGTAGTTTGCAGTAGCTCCAATAGCGAACCCGCTGACTTGTGAGAAAGAGCATCGTAGAGCTCGATGAACTGTCGTAGCGAAGCAGTCGCTTTACTGCCCAGCGTCTTTTCGGCGACGACGATTCGCACCGCTTCGAGTAGCGATAGACTTCGAGCACTGGCCACTTGTCCAATGCGAGCCAGCGTTTGTTTTCCAATACCTCGCGGTGGAACATTGATCACGCGTTGCAAGGCGACGTCGTCCTGAGGATTGTAGACCAGCAACAGGTAGGCCACTAAGTCTTTGATCTCTTTGCGCAGATAGAATCGGAAGCCACCGATCAGTTGGTAAGGGATCTGTCGGCGCAGAAGAGCTTGCTCAATCAAACGTGACTGAGCATTCGTGCGGTACAGGATGCCAAATTCGGAAAGACGATGATCGCCTTGACTGGTCACAGTCAATATCTGGTCAGCGATGTCATCAGCTTCGGCTCGCGCGGTTGGGTAAACGGCTAAGCGTACCTTTTGTCCAGTAGGCCGACTGGGGACAAGCTGCTTGTGTTTACGATGTTCGTTGAACTGAATCAAGCAATCCGCAACGGAAAGGATTTCGGGCGTGCTTCGATAGTTATCCTCAAGTCGAATGACATGCAGTTCGGAATAGTCTCGCTCAAGACAAGACACGTTCTTGGGGTTGGCTCCGCGCCAGCCGTAGATCGACTGGTCGGGATCGCCAGTTGCGGCCAGATTGCGATAGTCCACGCAGAGATGCCGCAGAATGACGTATTGAGCCAAGTTTGTATCTTGGTATTCGTCGACCATCACATAACGGAAGCGACGATCCAACTGTTCACGTAACTCGGGAAACTGACGCAGTAACGTAGCGGTGTGCATCAACAGGTCATCGAAGTCGACTGCACCATTGCTTAAGAGCGCCCGTTGGTAGTAGGGATAGACTTTAGCGATCTGGTACTCGACATTGCTCAGCGCTTCGGACTCGAGGATCTCGGGAGTGATCAAGCGGTTTTTGAAGAAGCTGATCTTCTGCGCCAGCGACGATATCGGCGTGTGCGTGAGTTCGAACTGGCACTCCGCAGCGGCTTGTTTGAGGCAGGCTTGGGAATCATCGACATCGTAGATGCTAAAGTTCTCGGGCAAACCCACCAACCGCGCATAACGACGCAGCAGCAAAACGCAAAAGCCGTGGAACGTACCCAGCCACACTCGATTATCACCGACCAGACGATCCAACCGCTGACGCATCTCGCCCGCGGCTTTGTTGGTGAAGGTCAGTCCTAGAATGTCAGAGGACTGGATGCCTTGATCGATCATGTAGGCGATTCGGTGCGTAATGACGCGAGTCTTCCCGCTTCCCGGCCCGGCCAGAATGAGCAATGGTCCCTCAATGGTCGTCACCGCTTCCTGTTGTGACGGGTTAAGGCTGCTTAGTAGGTCTTTGCCAGGCATAATCGTGGGCTCAGCGAGCGGGTGTCGAGGTGCGAATTGCTAGCATTTGCCAGCAAATTTTCAACAAAAATTTGGCTCAAAAGCCTCTTGGGGCTCTGCGATTTCAGTGAGATCTCTGTATTATCCACTCTCCTGTTTAATTGAGGTAGAGGCGGATGGATTTACCGCTAACTACTTCTAAGTTTTCTACAAGTTGGACACTGCCAACTTCATTCGTTGTCAACTGTTTTGGAGGGACCCCTACATGGCACGGACTCGTATTCCCATCAGCAAGGCCGAGGAACGAGCTCGCAGACTTCGAGAGCAATTGGAACTGAGCACTGCAGAAATTGGACTCACAGTGCGCACCACGAATTGCTTAGAAGAAAAAGGTATTTTCACCGTTCGCGATCTACTCAAAAGCACTCCCAAAGATCTCTTGAGCATCTCGAATTTTGGCGAAAAGACACTCGAGGAAGTTTATCAAGCTTTGGAGAAGATTGGGTACTACCGTCCGCATCGTCAACAGGCTGAATTGACCTGTTAATCACGAGGCAACAGCTCGCAGGAATTTTTTCCATCATAACGAGCCATCGATTTTCGAAGACCAAAACAAGCTTAAAGCTTACGCCGCGTTGTATTAGCAAGAAGCTTGTGCCACACGCAAAGCCAGACTCGAGGACCGAGCCTGGCTTTGTTTTTTGATGGGCTGTGTTGTTCGCCCCCGAATGTGCCTGCGTAGGGTGTGGTTGAGGTACGAAACCCACCGATAACTACTGAGATCGGAATTGGTAAGAAAATGGGGGCAAGAAGATACGGACTCTTCTACGCGAGGTAGAAGAATTGGCACTCGCTTCATTCTCCTGCCCTCATTCTCTTGCCGACAGCTCTTGATCTAGTGCGTTGGACTCGTGATGTCATACGAGTTCTAAATGGTATTCGAAGTTAGCTTTTACCATGTGCGACCCACTTCGGTCGGCTAGTTTTCGCCCTCACCGCTTAGGCTCGCACCACTCACCACGCGACTCTCCCGCGAATGAGCCAACCTCTAAACGGCGAACTACAGCGCGCGGGAGAGTTCAATGCTCGGTGCCTACGTTCGATTCTCAGCGTGACTTTCAGGCAGATGCTCGTGACGCTGTTCGGATTTGGAAATGCACATGGCAATCACGACATCAGCGGTGACGTTGAGCGTTGTTCGGCACATGTCCAGCAATCGATCAACGCCAAGGATGAGGGCAATTCCCTCGCTGGGCACGTTCACATAGGCAAGCACCATCGCAAGTAGTGGTAGAGAACCGCCAGGAACGCCCGCCGCACCAATCGCAGTCAACACGGCTAACACGACTACAATGGCTTGCTGTGACAAAGTTAGGTCAATACCGAAGACCTGAGCCAAAAACATGACGGTCACGCCTTCGAACAAGGCGGTTCCATTCATGTTCATCGTCGCTCCCAACGGCAGGACAAATCCAGCAACCGCTGGCGGTACCGATAAGTTCTCCTCGGAAACCTTGATCGATGTGGGCAATGTGGCGTTACTCGAACTTGTCGAGAAAGCCGTGATCATAATGGCTCGAGCTCGTGTGAAGAATTGCAGCGGGTTGTATCTCGCAAACACGACTAACAACAACGGCATCACTCCGAAAAGTTGGAGGGCAATACCAACAATCACGACTGCCACGTACCAACCCAGCGAGGCAAGCAGCGAGTAACCAAACTTGGCAGTCACAGAAAAGATCAACGCGAAAACGCCAAAAGGTGCCAATCGCATAGCCCACGAAATCAACACTACCATCAAGTCGTTGATTGCTTCCAAGAAGGTGATGACAGCACTACTTCGATTCTTCGGAATTCGCGTCAGGGCGATGCCGATGAATAGTGCAAAGCAGATGACCGACAACATCTCCATTTCGACCATCGACTTCAGCGGATTGCGCGGAATGATGTCGATAAAGGTTTGGACGCCAAAGGTTGTTGGTCCAGCCTTCTTTTCAGCATCACCGCCAAATCGCTCCATCAACGATGTTCGTAGCTCTTCGGGCAAGCCTTCGCCTGGCTTAATCGTATTCACTAGCGTCAAACCGATGAGCACAGCACAGGTCATGGTTAAAACGAAGTAGAGCATCGTCTTGAAGCCAATTCGCCCCAAGTTGCCCGCTGAACCCAGTTGCGCTACTCCTAAAGCCAAGGATGCGAACACCAGTGGGATCACCGTCATAAACAACATGCGCAAAAAGATCTGGCCAATCGGTTCAAGCACATACTTGATCAGATTGGATAGCCACGGAGTTTCTTCGCCACCCGTAGCTAAGTTGATCGAGACACCGCAAACGGCTCCAATGAACAGCGCTGCTAGGATCTTCGTATGAAGTGGGATTCCTTTGCTCTCTTCGCTTTTCATCGATGGTTCCAATCTGCTTCAGGGAGAGGTGGCTTTTGCGAGCGACGATTATAGCTGACTCAAGCCCTCACTGCTCTACAAAACAAGTTGCGAATTGGACTCCTACCAAGTTTCATTGCTCAGAGGACGAAGGACTTGACTCGAGAACTGCCCTTCCGCATCGACTTGCCTAAACCACTCTAGAATGGCCGTTGGGATAGGGACCATCGGGGCTCGCCAACAGCGATCTAAATCCACGTCGGCTTGAAGTCCGCGACCAATCATCCGCAGGTTACGAATCGCTGTTCGCGTGACGCAATCGTCCAGCGGTTGTTGGCTGATCAGCCGTAGATACTTTTCACTGGTAGAAATCGCCGCTTCACCAAAGTTGAGCACCGTATCACCCGGAGCCACATCGCGCCAGGAGAAGTGCGGAAGCTTGGCGGCTCGCTTAGCAATCGACACGATGCGTTCTGGGGTGAGCGAATCGAGCAGCTCGAATTTCTCAGTTACGAAGTAGGTCTTTTGAAACTCGCTGATCAGGTAATCCGTAGTTGCCAAACGAAGTAGGTCGCTGTCTTGAGAAGGATCGATCAACAATCGAGTGGGCTTAGGCGAATCGATGCTGTATTTGGTTTCGCCCGGCGAGGAGAGAATGCCTGCACCAAAGGCACGTAGCTCGCCACCTTGCATTACCAAGCCGAACTCGACAGTAAACCAATAGATCCGCTCGGCGTACAGCAATAATTCATCGGCACGGGCACGGATCGAAGCTTGCTGAGCCGCATCAGAGGTACTCGCCAGCAGTTCGTCGCGCCGATCGTAGATCATGTTTCTAGCGACGCCGTGATTCCGCATGACTTGCGCGACGACAGGAATGGTAAAGGTTGCCACGTGACCGGCAACGTCATGGCCAATGTCTGGCTCTTGCAGATAGTCTTGCTCCAAAGGCCGCATAAAAGTTGTCACGGGAAAGAACCGTTGGCTGTGACAGGTGAAAAACAGCTCGGCTGGAATAATCATGTTGACCGTTGCCAGTTGCCAACCAGTTTGCTGATAGATCCTTGCGTTCAGCAAATAGAAATCCGGAATAGTTGTTCCGCCAATCGCAAACATAGCCTCGCCATCCAAGTACTCCTGGCAGGCGTATCGCGATTTCGTGCGTTGTTGCTCGGCGATTAAACAGGCCCAGCTTAAGTGTTCTTCTATCGTGTAGTCTTCGTAACGTTGAGCATTCCGATACTGGCCCAGATCGACCATTACTTCGGAAAGCGATCCTATGGTGAAGGGCAGGCCTTGCCGAGCTGTGTCCAGATATTGCTTGCCAGCATCGGCAGCGATAGGGAAGGGGACATCCGTTCGGCTAAGGCATCGCTCTAGCTCTTTCATTCGTTGCTCAAAAGCAACTGGCACCACGTCAGCCAAGCTAATGCCATGTCTGGCAGCGATCGCGTTAAGCTCTGTTCTTTCGGTCTTCATCAAATTGACAGTGCACTGAGGGAATCGGTCGTTAAGGTTGAGTCGCTTCGATCAGCATGGCAACGGCTTCGCCACCACCCAAGCACAGTGAAGCTACGCCATAACGCTTTTGTGAGTCGGCCAAAGCGTGCATCAACGTAACCAACACTCTTGCTCCACTACAGCCAATCGGATGCCCCAGCGCGATAGCGCCACCGCGAGCGTTCAGTCGATCAGGAGCAATGCCAGCCTCTTTCATGCACGCTACGGTTTGTGAAGCAAAAGCTTCGTTGATCTCAAAGAGGTCGATATCGGCAATTTGCAATTGGGCCTTCGCAAGCAGTTGACCGATGGCTCGTGCAGGTGCGATGAACAGCTCACTTGGGACCGCTGCATGAACGGCCGTGGCTACGATGCGGAAGGCCAGTTTCGGCTTGAGTCGTCGAATCACGGAATCGCTGACAACTAGTACAGCGGCTGCTCCATCGCTCAAGCTAGAAGCGTTACCCGCAGTCACCGAGCCGGCACTATCGAACGCTGGCTTCAGCTTGGCCAGTCTCTCTAGCGAGCTATCCGCCCGAGGACTTCCATCGGTTTGAATTGCTTCCCCTTTCAGTCCAGGCACCGAAACGATCTCAGCAGCAAACAACCCGGCTTCCATGGAAGCGATAGCCCGCTGATGACTTTGCAATGCCCAAGCATCTTGGTCTTGCCGAGACACACCAAAATCGGCGGCAACTTTTTCAGCATACTTTCCCATCAAGACGCTACCGTGCGGACAAGTCAATCCATCAAACTCGATCGCGTCCATCATGGGCTGCGAACCATACTTCCAGCCTGATCGTCCGCCGCGAAGTAGATGTGGCGCATTGCTCATGCTCTCCATGCCTCCAGCCACAATCGTCTGATGATCCCCGCTACGGATGGCTCGATCGGCTAACATGACTGCGTAAAGACCGGAACCACAAACCTTGTTCACCGTTGCACAACCGACGGTGTCGGAGATTCCCGCAGCCAACGACGCTTGTCGCGCGGGAGCTTGTCCAACTCCGGCCGTAATGACTTGGCCAAGGATGACTTCGTCGATCTTGTCAACGCTCGGATCCAATCCGTTGGCTTGAGCCCGACGGAGCGTGGCATCGATCGCGAAACCGGCTAGTCGCGGGGCGCTGTGGTGGGCGATCTCACCGAGAAATCTTCCAATCGGCGTTCTTGCTCCAGAGAGAATCCAGCTACTCATGATATGAACTCGTCATTCGTCCTAGGGGTTGTCCAATAGGTTGTCTTGTGGGCGGAAGTTGCGAAGTATGCAATCGGCTTTTTCTGCTGTATCGTATTGTACCAACTTAACATTACATTCAGTATTCCGCGAGAGATGGCCCGATGAACTTCTACCGTATCTGTTGCAGATCCATGGGTTCGATCCTTTGCGTAGCTGTGCTTGTTCAGGCGAGTCTGGCGCAAACGAATCCACCAAGCTGGACAAAACCCGCAGCACTGAAGTCGGGTGATACGAGTGCCATCGTCGCACCGGCGGGCCCCGTGGATGTGCAGCAGGTCAAGGACTATACGCAGCAGCTTGAGGGCCTGGGATACAAAGTCGTTGTTTCACCAAGCATTGGACGTCGAGCTGGCTATTTGGCTGGAACGGACCAAGAGCGAGTCGACGAGCTAAACGCTGCGATTCGAGATCCGAAAGTACGAGCTATCTTTGCAGCTCGCGGTGGCTTCGGCTTAACGCGAATTCTGGATCGAATCGACTATGCTTCGCTGGCCAAAGACCCCAAGATTGTTACGGGCTATTCCGACTTGACTGGATTGCACTTAGCCATCGCACGCAAGGCTCGCATGATCAGCTTTCATGGTCCGATGCCGATGTCGAACTTGGTGAAAAGCGATCAAGCTGAGTATCGTTATGCCAATGAGTGCTTTTGGAGAGCATTGGATGCGAAGAAGTATCCCGCTGGGCAAGTCGGGTTTTCAATCATGCTGCCCGATAATTGGAAGACAGAATCGCTTAGCAAAGGTAAAGCGACGGGACGATTGCTGGGTGGTAACTTGACGCTGATTACAGCGACGTTGGGAACGGAGTATGCACTTGAGCCCGAAGGTGCAATCTTGTTCCTGGAAGACATTGAAGAGGCGCCTTATCGAGTCGATCGCATGCTGTCGCATTTGCGGTTGGTTGGAGCGTTAGATAAGTTAGCCGGTGTAGTGCTCGGCGACTTCACCTACAAGAACGGTGCGGAGCAAGCGCAGATGGAAGCGGTCTTTCACGACTACTTTGACAAGGCCAGCTACCCCGTTCTCTGGAAATTCCCCTGCGGTCACATCCCTGCTAATACAACTCTTCCCCACGGTGCACTCGCAGAACTCGACGCAGACGCGGGATCGTTGAAGCTGCTAGAAAATCCAGTGAAGTAGTTTCGTAGGGTGTGTGAAGAGGTCTAATGCCTAGACCCGTAGCTACGCTCGCCAGAGCGTAGAGGAGCTGCGTTAACCCTTCCACGATCTGGCGATCGTGGCTACACCCGTAGCTACGCTCGCCAGAGCGTAGAGTCGCCCTGTTAATCCTTCCACGCTTCTGGCGATCGTGGCTACTGACACGCCGACTTACTATCTCAAGTCAAAAACGCCTTTGATAATCCCTTCTTGGCGATGGGAGAAGATTTCGTAGGCTCGGGGGCCTTCGTCGAGCGAAAAGTAGTGGGTGATGAACGAGCGTGTGTTCAACTGGCGAATGGCGGGATGATCGATCAGTTGCTGCATGTAATAGCGAGCCGGACAACGACCGGTTCGGTAAGTCAAGTTCTTGTCGTAGGCATCAACCGGCGAGAATGCAAAGGTAGTATCGCAGTGGCAACCCACAGTGGCGATCGTGCCGCCGGGGCGTACAAGCTGGTACGCTAGTCGTTGAGCGGCGGGCATGCCGACTAGTTCCAGCACTCCATCGGCGCCGCGACCTTCCGTCAATCGGCGAACAACCTCTTCGGCAGCTTGCTCTGTCGAGACAACCGTAGCACCCAATTGCTCGGCGAGTCGTCTTCGATCAGCGACTGGATCAAATGCGACGACTTGGTGGCAGCCTTTGATCTGCGCGGCCTTGATTGCCATTAAGCCGACGTTGCCACAGCCGATGACCACATAAGTTCCATCGGGCTGGACATCCGCCATATCGGTACAAAAAAATCCGGTGCTCAGATTGTCTCCTAATAGCAAGGCCAATTCATCCGAAACATCGTCGGGAACTTTCATCAGTGTTCCGGAAGCCAACGGAACGCGAATGTACTGAGCTTGTCCACCGTGAAGGCCTCGACCATCCGAACGCCATCCGAAAAGCTGTCCGCTACGACACCGACTGGGCAGTCCATGATTGCAGAAGTAGCAATCGCCACAATTGCTCGAAAAGGGTGCAAAGACGCGGTCGCCTTCGACCAGTCCACGCACTTGCGATCCTGCGGCAACGACGCGCCCGACGAACTCATGTCCCATCACCGTCCCAGCGTCCAGACCCTTTTCGCGACCCCAGTAAGGATGCAGGTCCGAACCGCACAGCCCGGCCATCTCGACCCTCACGATGCAATCTCCAGCCGTTTCAATTTCCGGCTCGGATAGATCGTAAACGTCAAGTTGCTTAATGTCTCGAAAACAGATCGCTCGCATCGAATATCCTGGGTTTGTTGCAGTCTCATGAGTTCAGTAACGTCACTCAAGACTATAGCACAACCAAGCGATTTGTAGGGTGGGTTGAGGAACGAAACCCACCTGCGTTGTTTCTTGCCTTATCGACCTAGTGCGTCTTCAATGCTAAAAACTGGGGTTGGAGATTGAGCGGAAATATCGGA
>CAYWNG010000114.1:0-13239 GCA_964458685.1 uncultured Pirellulaceae bacterium | reverse complement strand
CATTGGCCATTGCCGACGGCGAGGCCTCCGAGTTGACCGGCGAGGCGTTAGTGAAAAGCCTCTTGGAAACAACCAGTGCCAACGATCGCTGGCTACCCGATGCGTTGACTTCCGCTGGAGCAAAGAACTACCGCGCATTCTTGAAGGCCTGTAGCTTGATCGCCACCGATTCGCAGCCCAACAAGAAGTCGCTACAAGCTATCGAACGCGTTGCCGAACACTTGTCCCGCGGCACCGACGGCCAAGCGTTGAGTGATCTGTTGGTATCGTTGAGCAAAACATCGGCCAGCATTTCCTCAGCAATCCTCGGAGGCATTTCCAACGGACTAAACCCTGGTCAACAGCCGCAATTGAGCGACGCGCTGGAATCATCGCTAGTCAAGCTCTATGACTCCAGCGACGCTACTGGCAAGCTGCGCGTGATCGCTCTGGCTCAGCGACTTGGCAGCCAGCGGCTCAACGAACAAGCGGCCGCTCTTGCAAGCACGCTGCTAGAAAAAGTGAAGGATTCATCGGCATCTTTGTCCGATCGACTTGCTGCGAACAATGATCTTTCCAGCTTCCGTCGCGATGATGCATCGACGGCTGAGTCGCTGATTCAACTGATCGATGGCCGCGAACAACCGGACTTGATCGAATCCATTGTCCTGTCGCTTAAGAACTCCACCGCCAAGGGACTCGGCGAGAAGCTCGCGCAGAGCCTTTCACGATTAACGCCGGCGCTGCGTCCCAAGGTCATCAACGTGATGCTAGTGCGAATCGATTGGTGTACCGATCTGTTGGACTGCTTCGAAAAGGGAACGCTGGACATCAATGACCTGCCGCTGGATCGAAAGCAATCCCTGGCCGCTCACCCGAACGCCAAGATTGCCTCGCGAGCCAAAGAGCTCCTCAAGCGATCTGGTGGTCTTCCTAACGCCGACCGACAAGCTGTTATCGATCAGTACGCGTCGCAAGTGCTCAGCGGCGGAAACGCTCAGCGTGGCAAAGCGTTCTTCAAGACGCAATGCGCAACCTGCCATATTCATGGTGGCGAAGGCAACAAAGTAGGACCAGACCTCACCGGCATGGCCGCACATCCCAAGCTGGAACTGCTGACCCACATTCTCGATCCAAGTCGTAGCGTCGAAGGCAACTTCTTGACCTACACTGTGCTCACTACCGATGGAATTGTTGTCACCGGCATCATGGCCAATGAAACGCGGACCGCCGTTGAAATCCTCGACGCCACTGCGAAGCGACACACTCTGCAACGAAGCGATATCGAAGAGATCACCGTCAGCCGCAAGTCGACGATGCCCGAAGGCTTTGAAAAGCAACTTGATCCAGCCGCGATGGCCGATCTGCTCGAGTTCTTAGCAGCTCGCGGCAAATACTTCCCATTGGACTTGCGCAAAGTTGCGACCACTATCAGTACCAAAGACATGTTCTTCGAAGGCGATGGACAAGCCGAGCGACTGGTCTTCCCTGACTGGGAACCCAAGACCTTTGAAGGCATACCGTTTCAACTCGTTGATCCGGGACAAGATCGAACGCCGAATGTCGTCATGCTCTACGGCGCACATGGTGTTTCACCTCCGAAGATGCCCAAGTCGATTGAGCTGCCCGTTAGTTCACCTGCTGCCGCAATTCACATGCTTAGCGGTATCAGCGGCTGGGGCTACACGGGTGGAACTCCCAGCAAGTCGCTGACGATGACCGTGCGCATTCACTACGCCGACGGCAGCACCGAAGATCATCGCTTGCTCGACGGTATTCACTTCGCGGATTACATTAACGCCGATATCAAGGTCCCCGAGTCCAAGCTGGCCTTCCGACTAGGCGGCCAACAAGTTCGCTACATCAAGGTCACACCTGCCAAGGCGGACGTTATTGAACGCGTTGAGTTTATCAAAGGCCCTAACCACACCGCTCCAATCATTGTCTCGGTAACGGTGGAGTCTCGCGACTGAGCCAACAAGGGCCGATGATCATCGTGACTTAGGCGTGGCTTCTTTGCGCAGCTTTGCCAATCGACTGGACTGTTCTCGAGTTATCAGCCCAAACTTTTCTCTCGATTCCAAGCGTGTCAGTTCAACATCCTCAGCCTGAACTTTTTTGTCTGTAGTTCCAATTAACAGAGGCAAGTCCGGTTGTGCGGGATCCCACAGCTTGTAGGACCCTTCAGATGTTCGCATGATCCGATACTCATACATGAACAAATCAAAGGCGACTGTGTTGGGACTGCCGGTCAGATCGACAGGCAGCGAAGCAGCGATGGATTTACGCTGATCGACTGGCGCGTTACGAAAATCGGCCATTAGTTTTTGGTACTTCAGCACACCCTCTAGTTGGACTTGAAATCTCTCGCGGACAGCTGCCGCGATATACGGCAGTTCCGTTTTCTGCCCATTTCTGTTTGCGGTATCTTGGTCTAGAAAGTACTGCTGCATTCCGTCTGCGTGTCGAAATCCCCCTATTTCGTTGACACCCAACTTATCCATTAGGTGAACCCAAACACTGTTACCCCGCTCCCATTCAGGTTTGCTCTGATCATCGATCGCTAAATTCAGGTCTCGCTGTCCGATTAAGGTAAAGAGTTCATAGGGCGTATGTTTCCAAGTTAGCTTCTTCGAATCTCTTTCTTGGTCGAACGACTCGATCATCGATCTCCATTGAAGTCGATGTGTAAATTCGCCATGATCCAAGCTGGCGCCAATATCTTGCACGACATATCCTTGAGCTGGCAAGGTTAGGAATAACTTGGACGGAAGCACTCCAAGCGGAATAATCTTGGCTGTTGAGAATCCGTGTTCAGCCTCTTTTTCAGTAAGGGCTTGGTTCAAGGCATCAGCGGCAGCCAGCTTCGGATTACTATCCCGAAGTTTCTGAACTCGCGATTCCAGAGATTTAAGATTTGCGACAACTTCCGCTGGAGCAATTAGCATCTTTTGGAACCGGATTAAATCAGGAAGTTGCGTCTTCGCCAACCCATACTGACCGTTGGATAGGTCAGGAAAGTGCTTTAACCAACCTGCCTCGGAGGTTCCTTCATCGCGTTCCCGAGAAGTCGCAAATTGTCCTGTTAAGGGGATCTTTCTAGTTTCCGTTTCCTTGACACTCTTTCCGTAGAGCTTAGCTGCCAACGAGCGCAGGGTTAAATGCCAATTAAGATTCGGATCGTTCACGTTCTGGGCAGAAATTTCCTCGACTTGAGCAACGACAGAGGCTGGCTTCGTGGATTTCAATGACAAGTACAACGCGGACATCAAACCAACCCGATCTGCCGATCTATCCGGCAGAATCTTGTGGGAAAAAACTGTGACGACTTGAAAGAACTGGTCAACTGTCGCAATTCTCTGAGAATTGTCTTTTTTTGATTTCAACTCATCAAAGCACTTCATAACGCGAATTCGAATGTCCTCTTGCGCTGCTTGTATCACCAAATGATTTAACGCTTCTACTTCCAAGTCCGCAGGGGCGTTTACCAACTTAGGAACCGGCTCCCAAGCGTTACTGGATCGATTCTGTTTTACTCGCGAATCCTTCGCTGCAGCTTGAAGAACCGACTTGATCGCGGTGACATCAGTTAACAAATAGGCGAAGGCCGAGTAATTGAGATATACTAGTTGCTCTGGCCGAAGCTGCGATATCTGACTTGCAAACTGCTGCTGGGTATCACCCGATATTGGCTTGACACCGGCAGTAAGGGCCTGAACCTTGGTGGCCCATTCGGACTTGAATGTAACAACCTGCTGCTCAGTCAAGTCTACGGCGAAGACCGTAGTCGGATTACCCCAGACGGAGCCGATCAGCATGGCGATGATCCATCTGAGAATGGAACTCCCTACTTCTATCATTGGTACCGATCGTTGTATCACTGTAGAGTATCTCCAATTGATTTAGTGGTGAATTCCGTGCTTATCTGCAACAAATGCGGTGTCTATGCAACGCTGAATATCCAACTTGCTGCGGCCATGATCTAACCGCAGCAAGAAGAAGCGACGAGCCTTCTCGGCTCACTTTTTGGTAATGATGGGACCTCGATCGGAATCCGCGCACCACAGCGTAACCTTGTACTCTTTCTTCGTTTCAACGTCCGTGAATAGCAATCGAGGCTCGATCTGATCATTTGTCTTCTTCTCCTCTGTACGGAGAAAGAGGTACTTGGCTCGAGTGTGTAGCGTCACCGCATCGATCTCACCCTTTGGAGTCGTTCCGATTTTCGGAAATTGCTTTCCTATCGCGCCTTTCAAGAATGTATCGGTGCTGGAATCGTTCATGTTTGCTCTGGTAACGCCCGAGGCGGCCACTAGCAGTTTCGTAGCGTCGCTCATACCTTTTGCCAGCGACCTCTCCACTGCATTCCAATCCAATTTGTAGTCGACCGTGCTCAAATGGGCACCAGCAGCGGACTTCTTGGATTCCGAAATATTCGTGACAATCGTCAGTGTCCAGATCGCATCTTCCTTGCTGATGCTATTGATTCCACCCGCAACTTTCGAACCACCAGACTTGATTGGTAGCAAAGCTGTATTAATGCGAGAAAGTGTTGTCAATAGCGTCCATGTTTCCTCCTTCAGAACAGATGCAATTCGCGCGGACTCCGCGTCGTGGTTCATAGCCGTGTCTAAGTTTGCCGTTAGTATTCCAGAGCCCATCCGATAACCTTGGATTATCTTTTTGAACCAATCCTTCTTAGCGATTTCCACCGCTTCCACTCTCTTGCTTTTACTTCCGAACTGCTCACCGCTGTTAGCAAGCTGATCTGCCTTGATTTCCCAGGCAAGACTCTCAATGTCCGGTGCATCAGAAAAGTTATCAATGGCTACAAACTTTCCATCTTTGTCGATCATTAGATTGTTTAGGTTCAATCTTGGCTTCTGTAGACGATCTTCGTTTCCAAGATAAGCATCCCCAACACTAAGACGTCCGAGTGCTTCAATTTGCCTTTCGTCACTTAGAGCTTTCAGCAGCATGCTAACTGCAGCAAGTCGATCAGTAAACTTGGTATCTTTGAGCAAAACTGTGGTTTTGACAGGTTCATTAACCCCGTCCTTCAATGGTCCTAGATAGTCATTTAGTCCACCCAAAACGCCTTGGACTGACTCTGATCCTCCGGCACCAGCAATCAAAGTTTGTACCTGAACGACTGCGGATTGACGGACTGTATTTTCATAGACAGTCTTGACTCGATCGGACCCCATTTCCTGAAGTTCCGTAATTTTTTCGAAGATGCTCTTAAACTCCTTCGAGTCCTTGCTGTAGGTGACAGTTTGAGGCGTGGGTACATTGACAAGCCCCAGAATGGACTCTGCGAACAGTACGCGACCGGGAGATTCCTCTACAAATTTGACAACACTCTTTCCTTTTTTGTTTCCAACGAAAAAGACTCCACCAACTCCACTGCCTGGCGAGGAAATTTCAGCCCAAGTCTTAACATTCGGTGGTTCAGCCCGGGCTTTTGAAACGTCGAATCCACCCACAATTGCAACGACAATGGCTAGGGCAGGCATCGCGCCTCGCAAGAGAACAAAGCAAACGAGCGAGCGAAACTTTTGAACTACAGGATTCATGGTTGACTTACCTCAACATTCGTGATCTGGGAAACACTGGGACGGATATAGATTGACTTATTGCATTACATCATTCCGATGACCTGTTACTTTTGCGAGGACAGGAAGTCACTTGGTGAATTAGTAAGTACTACCTTGCGACCGCTCTCTACATAACGAGCCGAAAACAACTTGGCATCTTGATTGAGATCGGCTGGTCGAATAGCCACATCACCATTTTTGGCCTTTAACGAATAGTTGATCGTTGGATAAACAATCGTCTGCTCCGCCGCATACGACTCACCTCCACGAACAACCCACTTCACGGGCTCAAGAGGCTTTTGATAGTTCTGCCCAGATTTGTTTGGAGCGATGAGGGACCGAAACCGCCGACCGTCTTGTACCATCTCGACTTCAACTTGCTCCAACATAGAGCCAGGAGTTAACTGACTCCAAGCAAGCTCGCTGGGATCTAGTGTGACTAGGCTTACGAATTTTCGCGGGTAGGGCAGGCTTCGATTTCCACTAAAGGCTGGGAGATTGACTTCATAGCTAAGAGGGACTCCTACCTTTTCCTCAGCACCTGCCACCATTGTCCAGGTCGACTTATCGGATGAATGGTGTAAAGAATGAGTCAGTACGTATCTGGCATTTAGGAATCCTTGGTTGCGGAACTGTTCTCGAAATTGCTTCAGTGGATCCAGTGAAAAGGTCACCCACGATCTACTGATTACCGTCCACTGCTGAGTCTTAGGGTTAAGCCACGTCCAACCCTCTGATTTGGTCCAGCGAATTGTGGGATATTGAATCTGCAAAACCCCATTTGGACGCAGTTCTCCATTGTTCATTACAGGTCGATAGCTGGGCTTTTCAATAGGAATGTCCTGGCCAACACCAGTCACGTTCCATCGGTCCACAATCGAACTAGCTAAACTTTGCTGGGCTGTAGTTAGAGTATCGAACTCTAGCCTGGGAGAAATCTCTAGCACATCAATGTCTAAGCCCCACTTCTCTTCCTGCTCAAGAGACGGAAGAACAAGCCCTGCGGGTGCTTGTTCCGAAGGCTTGGGCATAAAGCAACGACTTAAAGTCATCGTGTCGAAGTCGTCAAGCGAAAAGTGGCAGGCAGATCGGTGGACTCGCTGACTTGCCAACATCATCGTTGCCTTTCGATCTGAGCCTTCGAAGAGGCTGAAACACTCCTTGATTTGCGTAGATGGGAGAATTCCCATGCATTTGAGAGGCTCCCGTAAGCCAACATCACGTTTCTTTGGGCGCATTCGTCGACTAGACCATCCGTCGCCACTTTCCTCGACAATCTCAAAACCTGCGAAGCCCATAAGCTCACTTCGTTCGATATGGCGATATTGGGTCAAGAAACCCATCAAGCTAGGCGATATCGCCGATCGTGCGTCAATACGTGCGTACCAATTAGCTCGCTCCCAGACATTCGAGAATTCACCCTGGTCGGATCCATCTCGCATTTTGACTCCGTAAATCTGGAGCAGATAGTTCACCGCCATCCTGTACAGCAGCAACTGTCTCTCATCAACTTGCACAGTTGGGTCGGGCGTTACAACCGACAAGGACTGCAGCCGCTCCCAGTAATCTCGTTCTACGTCGAAGCGATGCTTGAAGCCGCTTTCTCTTGCAAACTTGTACTCATTACAAAGAATGTCGAGTAGATCTTGCTCAAGAGGATGCAACGCCGATCTCACACTCAACCAACCCAACCATTCCTCTAATAGTTCGAATGGATCTGGGACAAATTGTCTATCAGCGTAATCGGTGAAAAGGAATCTAGTCTCGTATCCCAATTCAAACTCACAGAAGATTCCATATGCATTTACACTACCTTTATTACCTTCAGAAGCTGAAGGCTTAAGCATCTCTTCAACTAGGTCAGCCTCTTCGCCAGTTAACTTGGCTGAAAAGTGACCAGGCGGTGATTCTGATTGCTTAGACAAGAAACGGTGTGACTTGAATGCGATCTTCTTCTCTCCAACTTGTAGGTTGATATTCGTTTCAAGTATAGGAAGCGGTTCGACGCTTAGCGGAAACCGAAAGCTCTTTGGCTTTAGAAGCGAATTAATCGCCGAAAATGGAACTCCCTGATCACGCAACTCCTTGAAAGGATCGTTAAGCCCTGCTGTCGGCTCTTTACCGACTGTCAAATTTGCCAAAGCTTCTGATCGGTAGAGCAGTCTTGTGGCTAATCGCTGCTCGAGCCCATGGTCGGGTTCATTGATGTCGAATTGCAAGTCCAATTGTGCCTGAGGATTTCGCTCTTCGTCGAAGTACCTAAGCAGCGCGAAATCTGGATGAACTTCTCCACGGATTTTTCTTGATCGAATCCGAAGTTTCTCTGGCAGGTAATACCACTTCAATGGATGATGCATGTCTGGGATCAACCAATACCAGTCTCCAGTTTCATCTTTAACTCTCTGCTGGATGTCAAGTTGCTCGCCATCAAGTATTCGAGCACCCTTAAAGCTCTTCCGATTGAGCAACTTGATATCAATCTCAAGTGAATACGTACCATGAGTTATTTTTAGAGGTGCCTTGCCAACTTCGTGTACAAACCAAGGGCCTGGGGGTAAGTCAGTGCGAGTATGACGCCAAGCAATCGCGTTCTCCGAGAACGAATCAGTTAGTTTGAACTCCAATTCACCGCTAGGGTTGTCATCGCAACTACGACGATAGCTAAGGATTATGCCAGTTGTGGATACTACAACACCTTCAGGAGCGTCCGGCATCCTGACCAATTTTGCGGCTGTGTGACGAGTAAAAGTTTGTGGCTCGATATCTGACCTGCTGCGTGGGGCGCTCCAAACCCCTACACTCACAGCTGGAAAACGGCTTAACCCCCTGTTTCGATCGGGCCTTCGGCTGAAATCGATCTTCTCATGGCCCAAAACAAGGACTTCTGAATTGCTAAGTGTTGTCACGAAGTCCCAAGCGTTACGATCGCTGTAATGATTTAGCATCAAAGGCTTTATCTCTTCTTTTTTCTGCACCGCCTCTAGCTGCTGCTTGGCAATAAGCTTGTGAAATGATTCTGGCACCCATCTACCGATGACGTTTCCACCAATCTTGAACAGTAGATTCTCCCCGGTATTCGTCGTAAAAACTGCCTTTTCTTCGAACGCCACATCTTTGAAATGGATCTGCTTCCCACTTTCATCAATCCGATATATTTCGACTGGAGAACGATCGTGCTTATTCTCTACACATACTGTTAGAGTTTCTTCCGTTGGCATTGAAGGACCAGGGATCGCCATCGGGGGAATTTCAGATTCCGCAGGCGATATTACTCGAACTTCAGTGATCGCAAATTTTGGAGCTTCATAGGACTGCCCATGTGCCACTACAGAAAATAGGAACATACTCAATAAAGCAAAACTCGTAGCCGATAGCGACTGACTTGCTTTCAAAGGCAGGGACGTTTTTTCAATGTAGAGCATGTTTACTTGAGTCCAGTCTGTTTGGCGGACCAATCCAAAACGATTAGAGGATTGCGAAGATCAAATGCCTGCCTTCCAGTCGCTGTTGAGCCATCAGGGTAGTAGTCCACGGTCAGAACCTCAGAATTCAATCGACTGTTGTGAACAAGAAACTTGGCAGCAATCGATTCTTGATTTAGTGTCTTCACTTCACGTTGGCCCGGAACAGAAATCTCGACTCTCCAGTTTTTGCTCGTACGAGTATCAACGGATAAGTTACCACCATCAATTTCGATTTGGCTGAACGAATTCAGAGGAGATGCGATTGGAACTTCACCTGAAAATAGAGGAAGATAATCAACTCCAAACACTTCATCTCCCCATTCAGTCCGGATATTGGTTTCGACCTTGAACACAACAGACCTTCTAAACTCCTTTCCAAACTCTCGCGCAAGCGGCAGCAAATCAAACCATATATCACTCCCCTCGCGGCCATCAACTTCCCAAGTCCCTTGAGAGAATTCATTGGATACCCACCGAGCTGTCTTGGCATTCAAGAACTTCTGCTTCGATTGGTCTGTTAGAGAGATCGTTAGGTCTACCTCTTGAATGCCGCTGTCTCTCGAGGCGAGTTGTGGCAAGTAGAAATACGCTGAGCTCCATTTATCGCGACGCAGCCAGGAAACAATCTTGTTGCGTCCGTCTGGATTCAATTCCATGAATTCTCGTAGGGTTATGAACCCCGCCACAGCCAGAGTAGATTTACTGACCTGATCGCTCTCCATATCAAAATGGCTCTTCGTCTTCCTCAATAGCGCGACTCGTTCACCATCTAAGCGCAAATCGTCCGTGCCACCTTCGAAGATCTCTGCGTCGAACGACTCCGAGTTGGTTTTTAAAATGATTTGACGATCGCTATCTTCTGACGGACGATCCTTAGGTCTTGGGAACTTTCGACTTTGGCCAAATAGTTCTTCGCGTATCTGCAGCACTGCAGGCCCCGCTAGCTCCCAGCGATGGATGGTATCTAATTCCTTTATCGCTATGCCATCACGTGTGACCCTAGCACATTGCAATTGCACTAGTGATTGAATGATCCTACGAATTCCCTGCTGTTGCTCGCTAAGAGGCAGCCAACTATCAACCTTCCAGTGCTTGATTCCCAAATCCTTGGGAGCATCACCAATACTCTCCAACAACTTGCCCCAGTCGACCCACAAGCTGAATCCAGCTTGCTGCTGAACACCTTCAACATCAAAGATGTACGAAACTGGTAGTCCGGAACCACTTCCAAGCAAGCTTTCGATTATTGAAGCCTCTGTACGAACTAGATTCGTAGAAAATGGGATGGAGTCGCTAACTTCGCACGAGGAAATTAGGCTGTCCTGGCGATGAACGACCTCTGTAGAATCTTGCCCGAATAAAGCTACTATCAAATTTCGCATGGGTAGTCTGTCGAGTTGGACAGGTGTCTTGAGCTGAGGCAACTCCCATGCAATTTTTTCCTTTAGCTGTTTCAACACATCCTGGGGAAGATCGACGCGAAGAGTAAACCGCAGTAGAGCACCTTCCTTAAGGGTTGCTTGCTTCGACATATCGATTGGCACTTGATACTTCAACATCTGGAGCTTCGGAACCGACATCGCTTCCGTTTCGCTTTTCCAAAGAAGCCTTGGCCTTTCAACCAGATAATAAAACTTGTTCGAGATGCTTGAGTCGCGATAGATTTTGATTGGTGTTGATTGCTCGTCTACGAGCATTGAAAACCGCAAACACTTCGACTCATCTACAATCGGATAACTTGCATCAGCGCTGTGAATAGGAACGGCGAGACCGAACAAAAGCAGCCATGAGCAACCGTAGAAACTAACCTGAATACACGAAACCAAGCGTGCGTTCACTTATTGACTCCGTCTTGAGCACCAGATTGACCGAACGTCTCTGAAGAGAATTCAACTTTCTTATGCTGGTTAAGCCCTGACAAGAACTTAGCCTCCCGAACTGAATTCGACTTGGTTTGAGTACGGACCGTGTGCTCGGTCTTACGAAGATCAACCTTATTTATTCCGCGGTTCGTCTCCTCAACGAACTTCTCGAACGATTGCACGCTCTGTCGTTCACTAATGCTTAACTCTTGCCAGCGAACGGTTGCGCGGATTCTCCATTCCGATAACTTTGCGTTTTCCTGACCATTCTGAAGAGTTATGGCTAGGAGAATTTTCTCCACTCGTGCACTTTCAGCCACGACGGGCATTGGAGTTTTCAATGCTTCGCCTTCAACGAAGAACTCCAATTCAAGTCGTTTAATGACGACGGGCCTTAGTGATACTTCTTTCCATTCCAGTAACTCCAAAGCTCGACTTCGCAATCGATCTAGGTCAACTTGAAGCGACTTGGGTTGCAGATATCCCTGGATAAAGGTTGGAATTGGTCTCACAAAGTCATCAACTATCTGCCCTTCTTTATCCACCAAATTAAAACACAACGGCAGGTAGTAAATCTCCTTCGACGACAAATCGACTCCAGTAATCCACGCCGAAGAGATTTCATCTTGCAGACTACCAAAATCGATCTGATGCTTTTCTCCGCCATCCTGTGCGCAACAGTTTGTTGCCGATGAAAAAACCGCTAAAGCAAACACTAGGCTTGATCTGATAACGCTCATAGTCGATCTGTCCTTCTGGGTTGTGATCAAATTCATGAACGACATTAAGAAAGACTAAAGGCCACTGTTATCGGTTTTCCAATCTTTAGCCCGCCGTTTAGGAGTAAGCCTCTCCTTGTCGAGTTGAACTTCTTTCCAGAATTTGTCTTCGTCGCTGCTTTTCCATTCTGCACTGAACGTGTAGCTACTTCGTTTCTTAGGACCTTCGGAGGTCCAGTCTGGCGGAAGCAGCAATGGAATCGACTTTATTTCGCTGGAGTACGTGAACTGCGCCACCAGTTTTCGCAACTTTTCAGAACTCGTATTTGCCTTGGTTCTTTCGACTCCTTTGGTAGCAAGCGTGACGATCAATTTCTCACCTTCCTCCAATGCCATTTGTTCGGAGTCAATGACTACCGGAGTCAAGAAGTCGAGTGGTGAACTGAGAGAGGTATCTCCAGTTTCCAGTGGAACTGTATAGTCAAAGAAAATCGGATCTCTGCTAAACTTGCCTTTGATCTCGGCAACAATGCGATAACGGAATTTCGAAAAGTTCTCCGGACCTGCACTTTTTGCGGTCGAAAGTAATGGCCAGGTTATACCGTTATCTGATACCCACTTACCCTTCCAACCCTCCGCCTCCGAGTACCGAGCTAATCGATTTGCCTCACCTGCTATGGCGACAGTTTGTCCGTTTTGATTCAGTATCGATGTGGTCAGGGAGATCGACTCAATTCCGAACGAAGGAAAATCCGTTTTTACATCCGGCAACAGAAACCTCGCAGAATCCCAACTATCATCGCCAACGATGATCAAGAGCCTTTCGCTGGAAAGCAGCTTTTCTCGTAGCTTACTTCCCTCAGTATCTTGGACCTCGGCCTTGTAGTCTCCGATACCAACGAAGCCACCAATCATGGCTGTGCGCTTAACGTAACTTCTACCAGAGAAAGTGATATTAGCTTCAAGCTTCTTGAGATTGTCGATCGACAATGTTGCGAGACTCACTTCAGTCTTAAAACATGGAATGATATTAGGGATCGCATTATTGTCCTCGGCGAGGTCGCCCGCCACATCCAGGGCCTCACCTAACTCGGTATCAGCATCATCCCCCTTGTTCTCTTCATCACTTTCAGAATCCTCTTTTGAGTCAGCTTTGCTAGACTCACCCTCTGCCTTTTTGCTGTTGGCAGTTTTATCACCTTTAGACTTGTCAACCACAGTCTTATCGTCTTTAGGATTTTCTTTACGTAGATCGCCTAAGGTTGCAGCTGCCTTTTCATTCTTCTTTGCCCCCGCCGATTCGGCGATACTTAGAGGCTCGAATCCTGCGTTGTTGTCCTCGAATATCTTGGCATAGATATGCTCAAGCAGTGGATCCAGATATTCGTCGATTTTGTCGTTGATGTTTGGATAAGCATCCCCCCCGTCGATCTTGGTAACTTTAATAGCTCCAATTTCAAGTAGCTTATTGGCAATCTGTTTATTGCTGGTATCCACTGCAGCTTCAACGTCAGCGCCAAAGAAGTTACCTGCCATTGAAGTTCGGGAGTTCACATCAGTTGAAAAGTGGTTATAGGTCTTCTCCCAATCCACGTTTATCGTGAAGCCAATTTCGGGC
>CAYWNG010000113.1:0-13361 GCA_964458685.1 uncultured Pirellulaceae bacterium | reverse complement strand
GCGACACAGAGTGCGCCTACTACCTTAGTCCACTTTGACTTCGTTGACGATGTGCAGCCCGCGAGCCGCACAGCGTATCGTCTCTTGCGCCATTTGCTTGGCGTAAAATGTTCTGACGCGACCAACCAATAAGACTCGATCGCCATCTTGGTGCACGCGCAGGTTGCGAAGATCTGCGATGGGGCTCTCCATCAACAGCGTGCGAAGACGACCAGATACGTCGCGAATTCCAGCATCAATCATGATTCGCCCATCCATAGGGGGAGCCGAGTTTGGGTAAGAGCACTTCCAGGCTGACTAATCTTGTTGTATGGCTCGGGAAACTTCGCTTCAGTATTACGCTCTAAACGGGTTAGTCAAGAACAATCTTTATAATCAACACAAATAGTACAGCCCGCCCACTCGACCTAAATTGCTAGCATCACTTACTTTGACTGGCAGGGCTCCACGACGTAGGTTCTTGAGTTGAGGAGTTTCTAGCGTTGAGGGTAGTTCCATGATTGAATTCTTATGCACTTTGGCCGGAATGATCGCTGGCGGAGCGATCGTTGCATCTATCACAGGCATGAAGGAACAACATGCTCAGGATGATTTCATGCACCAGCTTGAGAACATGAACACTGAGAAGATCCGCGGCATTACCAATCAACTGCACTCACTATCTGAACGCGTTCTGGATAACGTCTGTTTGCATAGCGAAAAGATCAAGAGTTTTGGCGATGAATTGACTGCGTCGGAAGCTATCGACGCTGACAAGATTTTGAGCGCAGTCGACAAGATCATCTCCGCGAACCAGCAGATGCAAAACGACTTGGAAAACGCTCAACGTCAACTGGCTCATCAACAAGAGATTATTGAACAAACCACGATGCAGGCCATGTCCGACTCGCTGACCGGGCTTGCCAACCGTCGCGCCTTGGACGAACACCTGGGTGGACTGTTGAATACGAAGAAGGACGACGAGTGCATCGGCCTGCTGTTGATGGACATCGATCACTTCAAACGCTTTAACGATACCTACGGTCACTTAACTGGCGACGCGGTTCTGACTTGCTTCGCTCGACTGATTCAACAAAACGTTCGATCCACAGCCTTTCCCGCTCGTTACGGTGGTGAAGAGTTTGTCGTTGTGTTGCACGGCGCGAATGAACAAGAATTGGTCGAACAGGCCGCTAGTGTTCGCAAGTTTGTAAGCGAACAGACGATCAGCCATGAAGATCTTGAACTGACAATCACAGCCAGTGCGGGACTTTGCATGGTACAGCCCGGCGACAATCTGACCATAGCCTACGAACGCTCCGACGAAGGCCTTTACAAAGCTAAAGAACTTGGTCGCAATCGAGGCCTGTGGTTGTCGAAAGATGGTTGGGTAGCGTTTCCTGAGAAGGCTGCTGTCGCATCAGAGTCAGTTACGGATCTTGCCCAAGCCGACCCAAGTAAGCCTGCCGATGAACCAGCATCTGAATCAGAAGAGCACACCGATTCGCCGACTTCGGAATCCGCCGAAGTCGAACAAGGCGAAGCTCAACCTGCGAACGAAGCTGACGATGACGAAGAAGCCGTGCCTGCTTATCTAGACCTTTCAACGTTTGTCGACAAAGTTCGCGATCACTTGAATCAACTGCAGCAGATGGATTTGCCAGCAGCTTGCATTATGGTTGAAGCAAGCATTCCTGGTGAAGAATCGGAATGTAGGTTGAGTTGGCAAAAGGTACTTACGTTGATTCAAACCAAAGTTCGTGGAATCGACGTCTTGTGTCACTTCCGCCCGATGACGGTCTGCATATTCCTTCCTGGTTGTTCTGCAGAAGCATCGTACGAACGCGCCAGTGAAGTGAAAGAGTTGTTGTTACGATCTGCGATTGATTGGGATCTGGTTGCGATTCCCGAGAAGTTTGCGGTGGCTGTGGGACACGTGTTAGAGAAGGAAGAAGTTCCAAGCATGCTCAACCGCATGGAGTCTGCATTAGACGAAGCGAAGCATGCAAAAGACGAAGAGATCGTCGTTCACGATGGCGCTAGTACGCAATTCTTGCAACTGTAAAAAATTGCTTTGCGATCTTGTTGGATTGCTCTTGACCGAGGTCGAACATTCCCGGTAATGTTCCGTCATCTCGATCGCGATGCGAACCTGAGTACGCAAAACAAGAAATTGAAAAAGATCTGAAAGTTGCGTTCAACTGACCTTGTGCAAGGAAGCCGAGGTTTGGTAAATCTCGGGCAAGCAAACGATAGAGGGTTGGCTTTGAGGAATGGATGTCTTGAGGCCTTCCAATTTTGAAACATAGCTCGACATCAACACGATGTTGAGAAACAAACTTCGCTCCCGGATTACTAGCTCGCAGTCCTCCGCCCCCCTGGGACTCGTTCACCAATCCGGGAGCTTTTCGTTTTTATAGGCCACAAAGCGGGCGGGACGCCCGCGCACCGGTGCGCGGGCGTCCCGCCCGCGTTGATACTTCTTCTTCTTGATCTTCTTGTTCTTAGTGGTCCGCATCCTCATCCTCATCCTCATCCTCATCCTCATCCTCATCCTCTTCTTCTCCCTCTTCCTCTCGCCTGAAAACTCAAGTTGCAATCAACTCTCCCACTTTACTCCTACCCGTTATTGATCTCTTAACTCTGACAAAATCGACGCATGGTTTTTCCGAGCTGTGATCGTGTTCGGATGTTGATCCGGCAGACTCTTTTGGAGGATCAATGTGTTATCGCTTCCATCAACTAGCATGAAGCCTAACGATCCGCTGGGCAAGCCAGCAGGATTCAAGTTGCTTATTCCTTCGACCACGAGATCTTGCGCAGTACGTCAGCGGCTGTGAAGAAATGATAGTCGCCTTTCGCTCCGCGAAAGTAGCGCTCTGTAGCTGATCCCGCCAGGGTTCAGATCCAAAGAACGTGCGGACGCCCGTACACCCGCTACTTTCGCGGAGCGAAAGGCGACTATGGGCAATACTAGCAATCACAAGTTGCGGATGCTTCTTTAGTCTTGATTCAATTCTCGCCGATACTGCTTGAATCCAGTCGCATCCATTCGGAAAATCGATGACGAGCCACATTCATGATCGACTCAACCGCTTCACCGCTACTTGCATCGCCGACGGTACAGAACCAGGCTGCCGTAAATAGCTCAGCTCGGGGTGTGGATCGCCAAGTTGAAGATTTCTACGCGACACTCTTGGGGCAGTTTGACAAAGAGGGCTTCGCTTCGGCGACTGCGGTCCCAGAGGAAAGCCTGAATGACCAGTCGGTACGGACGACTTGGAACGAATGGTTTGATCAACTGGGTATCACTCAATACTCCTTTCAAGCTGGGTCAGGTAGTCCCAGCGTCCGCAAGGACAAGACGGCAGCCGACTTGCGTCAGGATTACGGCAATATCTTGGTGGATGCCTATCAGAAAGGTGGTTACGCGTCTCCCCAGCAGTACCTTCGTTCCCTCGATCGAGATCAGTTGAGCGCTATTCAACAAGTTCATCACTTGGCAGATCCTATCGATCCTCAACAGTTATCGCCCGAAGCTTCACTCAATCTCATCTTGCCGCCACCTGCTCAAGTCGACGAGAACAACGATGGACTCACCGCAGTCGGCGCAGCTTACACGCTAAGGTTTCCAAACAGCGATACACCTAGTGAAGTCCGCGATGCTTGGGATGCAGCCACTGCAGATCTCAGCGAGCAGGATAAGATGCTCTACACTCTTCAGATGAGTATGCCGCTGATTACAGCCAATCTTCACTTCGACGAAGATGGCAATTTCATTCGAGCTAGCCAGCCAGGCGATAGCGACTGGGTCAACCCGATGGCAGCGAAGAACTTTTCTTATAAGCAGTTCGCCAACGACTGGCTGCAATACCTCAAAGACTTCGGAAGTCAGATGCCTCCCGAGCAGCTTCACCGCGATCAGAGATTTTGGACATCCTTCCGCGACCACTTGGTGTAAATCTGAAACATGGCTGGTCCAGCTACCGGAAAGATGTTGGGCAAGCATTCTCTGTGATGGGTTTCGTTCCTCAACCCACCCAACCCAATCCTCACACAAAAACGATTTACGACACCCGAAGATGGTGTGTTCCGCGTGCAGTTGTTCACGATACTCAGCAAAATGGCAAGGCAATCACCACTTTGATGTAAACACTTTTGGCGAATGCACGCTGCACACACCCTACGAAGATTACGAAGACGGCGAAGACGAAAACACTCGCCGCCAAATTCTTGTGGACCACTGACTGAGATCGTCGAATAGCGAATAGGTCACGGGCGTAACCAATAACGCGAGCAACAAACTTAATGCTTGACCTCCGATAATAATCTTCGCCATGCTGGCTCGCGCACCCGAGCCGGGCCCCTGCCCTACGGCTATCGGTACCATCGCAGCGATCAACATCACAGTCGTCATCAGAATGGGACGCAGTCGAGTGTGGTTCGCTTCCAGGATGGCCGCTTCGCGTTGATGTCCTTCGCGAATCAGCTCGTTGGTCTTGTCCACTTGCAGAATCCCATTCTTCTTGACGATCCCGATTAGCATGAACAAGCCAAACATGGCGTACAAGTCCATAGGCTGGCGGAAAAGCAACATCGAGATCAAACCAAACGGAATCGTGACGGGTAATGCGGTGAGAATGCTGATCGGTTGTATCCAGCTTTCAAACTGCGCGGCGAGGATCAAGTACATGAACAGAAGGCTCAGCAAGAACGCGATCATAAAGTAGTAGCCGGTCTCGCCGAGCGTCTTTGCTTGCCCCGCAAAGCTGATCTGATACTCAGGCGGCATCTCCATCGTCTTCGAAATTCGCTCGGCTGCAGCTACCGCTTCATTCAGCGAAACGCCGTCGGGATTGCCCATGATGGTTACGGTTCGCTGTCGGTTCAGTCGATCGATCTGGCTTGGCCCACGAGCCTCATCCCAACGCGCGAGACTGGTCAGTGGCACGAGCCCCGACTTAGGAGTTGGGATCATCAACGAGTCTAGCGTTTGTGGATTGGACCGAAACGCCTCATCGGCACGCAACCAAACGTCATACTGCTCGGTGCCTTCTTTAAAGTGAGTTACCGGTTGCCCTGCGACTAAGACGTTTAAGGTACTCGCCACGGTTTGTACCGAAACACCCAAGTCAGCCGCGCGATCGCGATCGACCATGACTTGCAATTCAGGCTTACGAATCGAAAGCGTGGAATCGACATCGCTCAAGCCTCGCAGTTTCTGTAACTCTGTCTTTAACTTATCCGAGTACTCGGCCAAAAGTGTCAGGTCGGGGCCTTGAAGCGTCATCTGAAACAACCGCGTGTCTTGACCATTAGCCTGAATAGCCGAGACGTCGGTTACCGCGGTTCGAATGTCCGGATAGTCCAGCAAGACCTTTCTCGCCTCTCCCATCGCATCAAACTGCGAGAACTTTCGCTCGTGAATCTCAACCATGCGGAAATAGATTGACCCACGAGTCACATCGCCACTTCCCTTACCGGAGTTTTGACCAACCACGGTGTAGTGATGTTTGACGCCTGGCAACGCGGCGATACGAGCCTCGATCTCTTTGACGATCTCATCGGTTCGACGCAGCGTATAACCCTCGGGCGTAATGAAGGTTACTTGAAACTCGCTTTGATCATCGCGAGGAACTAAGTTCATTCCCATCCGCGAAGCCACCGGTCCTGTCGAGAGGATGACCAGGATGCAGACCAACACGAGCAGCCAACGATGATGCAACGACCAGCGGAGCGTTAGTCCATAAGCGTAGTCGAAACTGCGATAGATCCAGCCCGATTTCGACTTCGGCTGCACGCCGTGCGAAGCTGGCTCGAGCTTCAGAAAGCGAGAGCACAGCATTGGCGTTAGAGTGAACGAAACGAAGAGGCTCATCGTAATGGCAAAGGCGACCGTCAAGCCGAAGCTACTGAAAAAGCGACCGACGATGCCTCCCATAAAGGCAATCGGCAAGAAGATCACAAGCAGAGAAAGGCTGGTTGCTAACACCGCCAAAGAGATCTCTTTCGTTCCATCTCGCGATGCGGTCATCGCGTCTTTGCCATACTCTTCCATGTGCCGAAAGATGTTCTCGTGCACCACAACAGCGTCATCAATCACGATACCAATTGCCAAGATTAGCCCCAGCATGGTGATGTTGTTGAGCGTAAATCCCATGTACCACATGAATAAGAATGTTGGCACGATCGAAGTTGGAATGGCCAGTGTCGCAATCAGTGTCGTCCGCCAATCACGAATGAACAACATGATCGTCAAGGAGACAAGTACTGCGGCTAGGAGTAAGTGAAACTTTACCTCCTCCATCGAATTGCGCACGAAGCGAGATTGGTCCTGCGTAATTTCAACTCGCATATCCGGTGGGAGCATCGGTTGAATCTCGGCCATCTTGGCTTGCACGTCATCCGAGACCTTGATGGTGTTTGTTCCCGACTGCTTTTGCACGAACAAGCTAACCGCTGTTTTGTTATCCAGTCGAGACGTGCTGCGAGGCTCCTCAAACGAATCTTCGACGCGACCGATGTCTTCGATGCGAATCGAGCGTTGTCCGCGAGTCGCAATGACCAGGTCGTTAAACTGCTTCACCGTGGGCACTCGACCAATGGTTCGAAGCACTAACTCGCGTGGCCCTTGCTGAAGGATGCCACCAGGGATCTCGACGTTCTGTGAGACCAGCGCCGCGCGGACATCTTCCACCGAAAGCTTGTAGGATGCGAGTTTCTGGACATCGATCCAAATATTGACCGCTCGATTGCGACCGCCAGTTAGAAATACGGCACCTACGCCAGAAACTGTCTGTAGTGGCTCTTGAATCTTATGCTTAGCAATCTCGGTGATTTCGCGAATGTCGCGACTACCCGAAATGGTCAGTGTCATAATCGGAGCTGCATCCAGATCAAACTTGCTCACCACGGGCATTTCCATGCCGATGGGCAGCCGCTTGAGCAATAGCGAGATCTTGTCGCGCACCTCCTGTGCGCCAATGTCTCCGTTCTTTTCGAGATCGAACTGAACGATTACCTGGCACGATCCCTCGCGAGTGATCGAACGCAATTCATCGACACCGGAAATTGTGTTCAGCGATTCTTCGATCACTTTCGTGACCGACGACTCCATCTCTTCTGCGCTGGCACCGGCAAGTTCCGCTTGTACCGATACGAAAGGAAAATCGACTTTAGGAAAGAGGTCAACTCCTAAACGGAAATACGAAACAATGCCAAGTACTACGGGCACTGAAACCAAGACCCAGGTAAAGACTGGCCGCTTAATGCAAACTTCAGAGATGGTCACAGTGAGGCTTGCTCCTGAGTTGATCCTTCGGAAGCAACGATGCGTTCCTTGATCGCAATGCCGTCAGCAAGCCCGCTTTGGCCTCCAGTAACGACTACGGTTCCTGCGGTCAACTTCGGAGTCACGACTTCGACCCAATCTTGGCCTTGCCGACCAAGTGTGACTTGGACCTCTTTAGCTTTGTCATTCTCGGCAACAAAGACTTTGGTTACTCCAGCGAACGTGACGACCGATTCCCAAGGAACGACGACCGCCTGTTGGTTGGTCGCGGTGACAATCTCGGCTTGAGCAAACCCACCAGGCTTTAATTTCCCTTGTCGGTTATCGATCAGTATCTCGACTTCGAAAGATCGCGAAGCCTCGTCGATGGTAGGATTGATACGCGTCACTTGCCCCATGATTGCATCAACGGCAGAAGCGACGCGGACTCGAGCGACCTGACCAGTTTGTACGACTGCTGCAAAACGCTCGGGAACTGGGACTTTTAAACGCAGCGTTGAATCGATAACGAGATGAAACAGTTCGGTTCCTTGTCGTACATAGGAACCTTCGGAAACATGCCTGCCAGATACAGCATAGACAGCCGCATTGTCTGAGTAGGGCACGGACTGAGTTGGCTGAGGCGCGTGAACGATCGTGTTAGATTGTTCTTGACGAGAGATTGCCAAGGCTTCAGTTCGCATCGCGATGGTCGAAAGCGCCGCTCGAGCAACCAAGAGCTGATTTTCATACTCGGCTTCGGCAATGCGCAGATCTGACAAGTTGTTTTCTAAGTCTTGTTGTGAACTCGCGCGAGAGTTCACCAGAGTCTTGGTTCGCTCGGCGGTCGCTTGACTGAGCGTAAAGCGCGACATCGCTGACTTCACCGAGGGAAGCTGCTTGATATCAAAGTCGCTGGTCGGAGGAGCGTCGAGCCCAACGCGCGAGAGTTCGACCTGCAGGCTTCGTTCGGCTTGTCGCACTGCTAAGTCGTAGTCCGTGGAATCCACTTCAAGCAGCACTGCATTGCGTACGACTCGATCGGAAACATCACAGTGTAACCGCTTCACATGTCCAGCAACTTTAGCGCTGATGATGATGTTCTCGAAAGCGTGCAATGTCCCCATCGCGTCAACAATATGCTCGACCGTGCGATCCTGAACACGGCCGAAGGTCACCATGACAGGCCTAGACGACTCGACAACCTGTCCAGCAGCGAGGTCGCCCTGCTCCGATTGTTTGGAGTGATTCGAAAAGTAGTTCCACGCTCCCCAAGCTCCACTAGCGGTGAGCACTGTAGCTAGAACAAACAGGATTCGATTTCGCATTTTCCGCATGCTTAAATTCTCTTTCATCACAGGACCCTAGGCCATTGCTAGACGTGTTCTTCGATTTGGATGCTGTTAGGTTTCGGACGAGCTTCGATCAGTGTGCTCTACGCAATAGAGACGCTGGTCGCGTTTCTCCTTGTCCGTCCACAAGCCTTCAAAGACGATTCGTAGGAAGTGCTCGGCTTGCTGCTCGTGTTGGCCTCGCCGGTTCAACAAGTGATTGGTCAGTATCAAACCGAACAGCATCTCGTTGACTAACCCCAGCCATTCCATTGGCGTAGCAGCACGAATCCGACCAGCGGCAATCAATTGTTGATGTCTCTCCACCCACGGTTCCATCCTCTCTTGGCGGACGGTAAAGAAGGTTGGCTGAGTTTGATCCTTGAAGCAGGCTCGTTCTTGCAGGAAGAGTTCGGCCAACTGTGGATGTTGGTCGAAGTACTCCAAGAAGGCGCGAACGGCGACATAGATTTTGTCCAGGTTGTCTTCAACAGCGTCGACTCGACCTTGAACGAACTGATGCAAGGCGGAAAGACCGTTTTCCAAAGCCGAAGCCAAGAGTTCGCGTTTGGATGGAAAGTAGCGATAGATCGTCCCTTTGCCGACCTGCAAGCTAGCGGCGATCGAGTCGATGTCGGTCCCCGCGTACCCTTTTTCGGCGAACTGCCTGGTCGCTTCAACCAGAATCTCGTCTTCGCGTCGCTGCTTGAGCCCGACCTGTTTGGGACGCCCTCGAGTCGATGTTGAACCGAACGGTTTTTCCTCGGACATGGACAATTACCAATAGAAATCAAGGGATTAATTAAATGACGGACCAGTCAGTCAATTAATTTTAGTCAAATTTCAACGATGAGTCAAAGGAGGAATAAGCCTGGCAAAAGCCTACAGAGAGCTTGGGAGCGCTTGGTCCAGAGCTTGGCAGTTTGGCAAAGGTGGCTACACGCTCTTCCACCGCTTGGCAGCGGTGGCTACGCTTGTACGCCGCCACCGCTTGGCAGCGCGTTACGCGTCAAAGTTCCCGCACTACCTTTCGATTCAAGCCCGTTTGCATGCACGACAAAGTTCTTGTTCTGATGCGTGGCTTGCCTTCCTCGGGCAAGTCCTTCTCGGCTAAGAAAATCGCTGGTCCCGACGGGATTGTCCTGGAGACTGACCAGTACTTTTACGAAATCGTTGGTACTGATCCGCAGAGATTTGATTACGACGAGTCCCTGCTGCCCCAGGCAAGAGACTGGGTCTTTGAAAAGCTGTGTGCGGCGATTGTCGAGCAGCGGTCGCCGATTGTTTTGGACCGTGGAAATGGTAGAAATGCCGAGACCAAACGATTCGCAGTCTATGCGCGCGATCACGGCTATCGTTTGGAACTACGCGAGCCCGATTCGCCCTGGTGGCTGGAGTTACGGGTCTTACTGAAGTATCGGTCGCAACTGAACCCAGCAGTGCTCGACGCCTGGGCAGATCGGCTGGCGGCGATCAATCGTTCAACCCATCGCGTTCCCAGATCTGTCATACGTCGTTGGATGGATAGCTGGAAAAGCGATCTGACTGTCGAGCAGATTCTTGAATACGACTGCTAAGCTGCGGCCGCAGTGCGCCTCGCCAGTCGCCAGTCGCCAGTCGCTTGGCGCGGCAGGGACGTTTTGCAAAACAAGAATCGATTAGGCGATCGTCGCTCGTTTGGCAGGCCGAGCTGTGCGGCACTCTCTTCTTCGTGCTGCCCCTCCTTGAAGCCCCCCCCTCGGTAGAGTGTGTCGTTAATTCTCTTTGATCGTCAGAGTTATTCTCGCCAACCGAATTAGCCATTGTGGGTATGTAAACACTCCATAAAGGGCTATTTTAATGCGAGATTCCGACATTTTGGTGTGACAAGATGTACTTTTGCTAAAGATTTTGAAATGGACCGTTATCGGATGAAGAATTGTGGTTACTACTCTCCAGCGTATTTCTAAATTTGGCGCAAAAGCGCCAGCCCACAAGCCTGCCCACATTCTGAGTCCGATCCATGCCTAGTTTCTGGGGTTTTTCTCGTAGACTTTTCCGACTTCGTTCTCGCAAAGCTCGCCCAACCGGTCGCCGACGACTGAGAAAAATGATCCTTGAAGGTCTGGAGAGCCGCCAATTGATGGCCATCGATGTGAGCTTTTCGGTGGAAGCATCGACCAACTCCAAAATCGTTGCCATCTCCGGAGCATCGGCGGACAACTTCTTCGCTAGAACCAGTAGCGGTGCTTTGGAATGGAGTTCCGATGGGGTGAACTTCACGAATGACTTCAACACCAGTCAAAGTGGCATCCAGCCGCTCACGCTACCAAGCGGTACTAGTTTGGTGCTCGACGCAACCACATCGGTTGTCTCACTAAACGGTGTGTTAGTCGGTCCTAAGGTCTCGCTCAACTCCATCAACTTGCCGCTGGGTAACTTGCTGGTGAAGGCTTACGAACGAATTAACGTCATGCCGGGCAGCACGATATCAACGGTTGGCCCGATCGCAGGAGGCAAGGCCACCTTTGAAACACAAGTGATCCACGTTGGGGCCAACTCTAAGTTGTTGACCAACGGTTCGGCAGCAGCGGGTGACATTACGCTAAAAACTTTCGTTCGCGACCTCTCTGGTCTATCGCCTGTCGATGTATTCGAGACGCCCGATCCGACCATCACCGTTGACTCTGGGGCAGAGATACGCGGTGGCCAAGTAACACTTGATGCCAGCAAGAAGAGCGCTACTCCGTTGCTGCCAATTCAACTGCTCAGTCTTCAACGCAAGAAGGCCAGTGTCACACTTAACGGAGCTACGGTCAGCGGAACCGAAGTTGAGATATCGGCTACCGCCGAGGATGGGAACATTGCCGACTCGGACACCTTCGATATTGTCAACAACTTGGTGGGCCAGCCCCTGCTACGAACGCAACTCTTGCAACTGATTCCCATTCCTGCGATCTTCTCTGCGATTTCAGTGCAGCAGCGTGCCGCTGATGCGGTGGTGAACGTAAGTGATTCACAGATTGTTAGTACTGGCGACGTAAACATCGGCGCGAAGATCGACATTAGCAGTACGGCTTCAGGCAGCGGTGCTGCTGATGGTACCAAGAAGAGAGGTTCGCCGTTAGATTTTGTTCCTTTCAGCGCAGGCTATGCCAAAGCGGAGGGAAAGGCGGAAACCATTCTTGATGGTACGACGATAATTACTGCCAGCGGAAGCGTTGATATTGTGTCTGACGCAAAAGCTTCTGCTAAAGTCTCGGCATTCACTGTTTCCAACATAGGCAAAGCCAAGAAAGTCTCTGGAAGCAAGACGGTTCCTGCCATCGCGGTGGCTGTTACCGACACTATCATCGACTCAAATACGGTTGTCGGTGAGGGGGTCACGATCACTGCGACAGGTAACGTCAATATCGACGCGAAAGGCGATGTTACCAATCAAGCGAGGTCGGCAGCCATCGCTTACTTTGATGGAACTGGAAGCGTTGGGTTCTCTCGCGGAACCGACAAGACTACGATTACAACAACCGTTAATGGAAAGATACAGGCAGGCGGCGTCAGCAATGCCAAGAAGCTGGCATTATCGCAAGTCAATGACCAGTTGAATTCGCTCCGCATCCCCAATCATGGATTTGCTGATGGCGATATCTTCGTTTATCGCGCCGAGACTCCGACGGACGAGCCAACCTCGCTGGCAGCCATCGGTGGACTTGAAGATGGTGCAACCTACCATGTCATCGTGCTGGATGCCAACAATATCCAGCTTGCCAAGAGCCGGACGATTGCTCTCGACAAAACAGGAATTAGTTCGGACACGTTGAACTCGCTTAGCCGTCGCGCTGCCAAGTCTGTTCTGGCTAGCGCTGTAGATTTGCAGTTGAATATCATTGCTCTACCGAATCACGGCTTTACCAATTTACAGCCCCTGACCGTGGTGACGACGAAGGACTGGAACGTCAAAGGCTTCGGAACCAACGCTGCTTACTTTGCGAATGTGATCGATACAGGTCGATTTCAAGTTGTCACTCGCAATGCTGAAGATGCAGGTGTGAACCCTCTGCTATTGGAAGGTACAGATCTGTACATCGTCAACCTGGACTTCACTCCTCCGAGCGACAATGACAGTCCGTCGACACCGCAGGGAACTTTAGTGCTTGGATACGATGAGGCCCCGAAGCTGATTAACGCTCTATCTGCGGTGCAAGCTGGGGGCGTACTTGAAGTGCCCAATCACGGCTGGCAAACGGGTGATCTGATCAACTACAGCGTAGTACCGGATGACTCACCAGAAAAAGTGAATCTGAACCGAACCAATCTTTTCAGCCCAGCAACCACCGAATTGGTGTTTAATCCCAACGATCCCAATGCGGGCATTCAAGAGAATGCGATTCTGATTCCTGATACTCATACATTGGTAACAGGCCAACGCGTTGTCTATTCGGCTGGAGTCGGTGGTACGGCAATTGGTGGCTTGACCAACGGTCAGACCTATTTCGCGATTAACGCAGGTGAGTTCGGGTTCAGACTTGCGACTACACAGCAAAACGCACTCGCCGGAATTGCCATTCAGCTAACTAACGGTGGAAGTGGAACCGCTCACAAACTTCAAGTTGATACAGTCAACTTGGCTGCGAACCAGATTGTCTCGCGAAATCACCAGTTACAGACGGGTCAAGCTGTTACCTATATTTCAGGGAGTAGTCCAAGTCTTGGTGGGCTGAGCAATAATCAAGTCTATTACGTCATTCGCGTAAGCAACGACATCGTCGCTTTGGCCAGAACGCGACAAGAGGCTTCCGCGG
>CAYWNG010000112.1:4544-13393 GCA_964458685.1 uncultured Pirellulaceae bacterium | reverse complement strand
CCGGGAACGACAACCGTACGACATCGCCTAGCCATTCCTAAATCGACAACCGGCCAAGCTGCGCCGATTTGGATTCGATGTGAACAAGTTCGTTCGCCGTTGACGCTGAACTATCTAGTGACCGAAAAGAAGTTGGATGTTGACTGATCACGATAGACTGTGGTCAGCCTGAGCCGCGAGCCCACTAGTGGCCTTACCTAGGATTGGCATCCCAGGTTTGCAACCATCATCGGGCTCTCGACTTAAGGCCTGCTGATGTGACTAGTTTAGTCGCTCGCCGCTTAATCGATCGGGGGCGAGATCTTCAGTTCCTAACCAGAACCAGTCATCACCGCCTTCGCCAAAGGCTCGATCAATTTCTCCATCCGATTGGATACTGGAGTTGTTCAAGGCAGTTGAGTTGCCTGGACCGACTCCGGATCTCAAACGGTTGACTCGCTGCGAATAACTTCGATTGCTGGACCATTCCGCCATGATCGCTCTGAGGGCAACATAGTTAATGGAATAGTCATCGTCTGCCTCAAACGCATACTGACTGCTGGTGCCCGAGATGATGATGTCATCTCCGCTTCCACCATACAGCCAATCACTGCCGGTTCCGCCGATCAGCAAATCACGACCTGCTCCGCCAGAGAGCAGATCATTTCCGGCTCCGCCAAGAAGTATGTCGTTCCCGTTCAGCCCGAGAATCTGATCGTTGCCAGCTAGTCCAATCAAGATATTGTCCAAGTTGTTGCCTTCAATGAAATCATCGTAGAGTGTTCCAACGACGTTTTCAAACTGACTAACTCCATTGGCAAATATCGAAGACGAGCCAGTAGCTAGGCTGATACTTACTCCGGTCTCAATCCACGAGAAGGATAGTGTGTCTGAGCCACCGCCACCACTGACCGCCTTCAAAGTAGGGTTGGGCATTGATGATGCCATAACGCGGATATAGTCATTACCCGAGCCCGCCTGGAAGCTCTCAAAACCTACCACCGAATCCGTAGAGAAGTTTCCGATGATTCCTGGATCGGGTTGGATGTACCACTCGGAGCCTTGGTTGGAACCAATGACAGTGTCATAAGCATCCGTGCCCCACAGATAATCCACTCCATCAAAAAAGCCGACGCCAGTCGCAGATCTGCTTTGGAAGTTGACGGTCACGCCTTGCTGGCCCACATAACGAATGTAGGAGTAAGTGTTTGCATCTGTAACTCGTATCGACTGAAACCATTGGGCGACGGGGGCGACATCGAAGAAAGTAAAGCTATCCGTCATTGCTCCACCAACAAGGCTTTCAATAGAGTTGAATGGCAAGCCGATGACGGTTCCACTAGCAGGCCCCAACAACTCAAAGTCCATAGCCTCGTAGATGCTGCTTGGGTTATGGAAAGTTTCGATGGTGTCTGAGCCGCCTCCACCATGAATTGACGGAAACCTGAAGTAGTCCCCTACAACAAAAGTTGAGATTGAGAATTTATCCTGCTGGTTACCCGCTTGAATACGTCCAAAGTTGATGAACTGAATTTCGGGCGCTCCGTTCCACGAAGCAGTCGTAGTGTAGTTGTCATAGGTCCATCGTACGTTTCGATTTGGACCGAAAATGGTTGCATCAACTCCATTACCCTGGAACGCCTCGATTCCCGTAAAGCTCCCTACGCCTGTGGCTGACATGGATTGCAGGTTAAGTTGCGTCGCATTTGTTGTCTGAGCTAGAATCAATTCATCCAGTCCAGTACCACCATTAATTGTCCTGTTGGTCGATTGATCCACGACTACGAACTGATCATTGCTGCTGCGACCAACCAAGTTTGTAAAGCCGAATAGATCAACCACTTGCGTACCATAAAGTTGAACGTAGCCCGGTTCGCTACCAGCACTCCAATAAACTTGGGGTTCGGATGTCGCCTCAGGTCCTATCACTGTTGCGTTAGAATTCCCTAAATCTATTCGAGTAAGATTTAGCAAAGTCATTCCATCAAGGTTGCCAATGAAGGGCCCTAGGGAGTCAATGGTTAGTACCGCGCCATTTCGATTTTGTAATGTCCTAAGCGAATCTAAGCCGCCCCCGCCATCAACGACGTCAACGACAGATCTGCCAGAAAGAAGATTGAACTCATCAGCGTTGTAACTTCCCAACAACTGTTCGATTCTCTGAAAACCCAGCCAACCTCCAATGTCGCCACGATTGCGATCAGCGATGTTCCACTGGGTTGCCCCAACACTTCCGTCTAGAACGGTTTGAATGGAATCGGTGCCACCATTGCCATTGAAGGTAACGGAGGTAGGCCCCACGGAATTCGCTGTGTACAAGGTCAGCAGGTCATTGCCTTGACCACCTTCAATATCCAGTTGTTCGATGTTGTTAACTACAACGATAGTATCGTCAAATTTGGTGTAGGTATCGAAAAGATCGAATCTATTCTCGTTATTCGATCCATCGAACGTGACTTGGTCATTTCCACCCAGACCATCAACACTGACGATAAAGTTATTCAAGTTGCCTGAATACAGAATCTGACCATTTCGAACGACTCGCCACGAATCTGGCGAGCCATTCAAGCGATCGATTTGGAAGCGATCATTCCCCGCGGTTCCTGCGAAAGCCAAACGTGGCAGCGGCACAACATCTAAAAGGAAACTGGCCGTCACGAAAGCTCCCGTGGAGTCGGTCGCTTGAACCGTGATTGGCACATCGGTATCTGCAAATGCTGATGGTGTTGCCGTGAATGTCCCACTCGTCGGTTCGAAACTCACCCAATCAGGCAACGGCCCGCCCGAACTCGAGGCTTGCAGCGTCAGATAGTCCCAGCTATCTTCGTCAAAAAATGTGGTTGATGGGATTGTAAAGACCGCCGTTTCGCCAGCGTTGACAGCTTGATTAGGAGGTGTCTCCGCGAGAATTGGCGCGTCATTGACATCGACAATCGAAGCAGAATCTCCGCTATTGGAGTAGGTCACTCCATTTGCAGAAACAGCAGTGATTCGACTTAGAAACCCGTAGGGCCAAGCGTATTCCTCGAAGTTGATCTCACGAATAGGGACGAACGCGTCACCCTGTACAACTGCCAAATCAGCAAAGAAGCCGCTGAACGTGTAAACCTCACCGCGATCCCTATCGAGGACTCGCATGCGCGTCGCAGGCAGACCCACTGGCGAATTCTCAACCAGATAGGGAATCGTGTCCCACTCCCCGAATTCTTCTGTCCAGAAGAACATCCTTTCCGGCAGGAACTCATCGACAGGCGTAATGCTGATAGTTAAGGAGGCCGCTAATTGACCTGCCGAACTCTGAGCAACAACGTACACGGAATAGTCATCGCGGACTTCATAGTCTGGACGTTCGAGGATGATTAACTGATCACCATTGATCTCGAACAGGCCGTTGTCATAATCACCAGGACCCGACGCTAGGCTGAATTGCCAAGTTTCTGCGCTGTCAAACACGGACAAGTTGCCTACCAGTCCATTCAGGTTTTCAGGCATCTTGTCATTCGTCAGTTGAATCGATGCGTTAGAGTTCTCGTTGACATTGGTTACCCGAATATCTAGCTGACCAAGCGTTGGACTGCCATTCTGAGTCAATCCGCGTATCTCCACGCGGTGCAGTCGGTTCGATTCGTAGTCCAGCCCTGAGTTAACCACAAGCTGTCCGTTGGTTATCGCAAACGGCAGATTGCTCGTCTGTCCATCAACCGAAACTAATTCGAAGTCTACGACTGATCCGAACAGGCTATAACCGGACAGATTGCCAACGACCGTTCCAGTGCTCGCGTCCTCCGATACAACATTATTGTCGATTTTGATCTTGCGAAAGCTGGCTTGATCGTCTGCTCCAATTATGGCATCTCCTAACTCGTCCAATTCAGGGATGTAGTTGCTTTCCCCAAACGACGATGGATAAGCTGAGTTGAACGAATCGACTTCAGACTTGTCGATGGAACCGTTACCGTTCAGATCTCCGAACAGTCGGAACAAGCCATCTGCAAAGGTCAATCGAATATCTTGCTCAAGTGGAATCCCGCTCTGAGCATGTGTGATTGACCAGCCGGGCACAAATAATTCGTACGTTCCGTCAGCCAAAGTTCTATCGCGACTGAAGTTTTGGCCTGGAAAAACATTCAATGACATAGAGTCATTGCCAACGATGCCAAAAACTGGAACCGCGGTGCCGGTCGTTGTGTTGGTCAATGTCATCGCACCGGGACTAACGAAGATGAAGTCGCTGAAGTTCAGGCGAATTTCGTCAACAATGGAACGTTGTTGCTCACCACCGTTGATTTGAAATCCCGTGTATTGTGGAGTGATCGGATCACTGATTCGTGCAATAGTATTAGGAGGCATTGAATACCCCGGAGGCAACTGCCCATTTGCAGCATAGACAATCGGAACGTCATGGATACCTTCCAAAATACCATCGTTAACCGCAGTGATTGTAGCGGTACTCCCGCCAATATCAGCAATCAAAACCTGGGTCGAATCGTAAGTAAAGCTTATCGATGGGCCGTTGTAACTGGAGGGATACTCCGCGTTAGGAAAAATAATCTGCGATTGCCCCTCCATCAATTCGTAGTCATACACGGGCAGCCAAATCTGACTATCTGTATCGATCAATGTCACAGCAACATCGCGAACTGTGGCCGCTTGATAGAGAGGATCAGCCGTGACAACCGAGTGATTTAGAGTGACATTCAAATTGCCCGTGGCTACTTGGTCTCCAGTACTCCACACATAGACTCGCTTGGGACTCCAATCTTGTGGCGTGAACACAACTCCTGGGCTACCAAAATCAAAACCAAACTTGACCAACGGATTGTTGCTTGAAACGGCGACAGTAACATCAGCAGTGGGCTGTGTGTCTATCGATATGAGGTAGGAGTCGAAGCCGCGATTATTGTCATTGACAATCGTTCGTTCGATCGATTCGCTAATCTCAATACCTGCTAGTAGTCGACGAGGCTCGACGACTTCGAAACCTAATAGCTTCCTGGAAATGGCTGCTTTGCGATGCTTGCTCGGACTCATACATCAGCTCACTTTAGAAAAGAATTGAGAGAGAAGGGCAGGCAGTAGCCTATAATTTCTGATGGGCAGAGTCAATCAACTCTGGCGAAATGTGATCGAATCGAAAGCCTGGAGGGGCCGTCGATACAGAGATTTCTCGCGTTGACCTGCCCATGACGACGTAGAGCTAACTTGAGAAGTATTGCGGAGCCGTTCCAGACTTATTGCGAGTGTTTGTCGGGCGGAGCCACGTTATGGTAGAGTAGGCGCTCGTGAGTGCAATCATCTCCTGAAAGACCTGGGGGTCAGTCGATTTGGAGATCTCTCGAAGCGAACAGTCTGCCATGGCGACGTAGAACTTGTCTGGGACGTGACTCGGTGCCCAAGGGTACCCCGAAGTGCAGAGTTGGGTTGTCGATAGATCTTCGGGTTTCATGATGGGAACGCTGTGCCGATGGTGTGATTCTACAATCATCACAGTCAATTCGCTGGGATCAATAATCTCCTTTGACAAACGGCCTCGAGAAGGATGAAAGAATACATCCTCTCCAGCAGATGCGTGGTAAACGCTTAAGCCTGGCTTAGCCTTTCGGCTATCTGGACATTGAAAACAGGAGGCTCGCTCCAGAAGCCGGTGTGCCTCTACGTTCTCGGACGAATTCCATGGTCTTGAAAAATCTATTGATTCGAACGCCTTGCTTTGTTCAACAAAGGGAAGGATAAGTGATCTCCAACTGTGCAGGCTCTTTCCTTGCGAGTCATGTAGGTAAGCAGGTGGGTAGCGCTTGAAGAAGTGTTCATAGTTGAGAATACCAAGACCTATCGCTTTGAGATTGCTATTGTATCTAGATAGCTTGGCCTCTCTTGCATCGCGAACGGCCGGAAGTAGAAGTGAGGTTAGGATCACAATGATAACGGCAACCACCACCACTTCGATCCATGTTAGCGAAAGACGGCCCAACCCTTTAGCATCGTCAAGGGCAGGTGTAAGGTAAGGCTCTTCGTTAGGAGGCATACTCAACACCTTTCACCATTGGTCTGAGCGGTTCCAACTTAACCGTCGCTTCGCGACTCAAGGATTATAAGCTTGACTTCACCCTGGGATTCGCACCCCAGGCTTGAAAGTACCGAAGCGTTCGCGACTAAAGCCGCCCACCACGGCGCGACGAGAAGTCCGATCAATGTGCGATGGGTGGGAATTGGCTGGGAGCTAACGAAGCATCGCTAATTCCAATCCCAGCTTCATGCGCTCCATGAAGGTTGCGGAAGGGATTGTCGAGTGTCAATTCGTGCGAAGTAAAGCAAGAGCTGCGCAAGAAGCCGATGTGACCATCGTCATAAAGCAGATTGATCCCCTTGCCATCATGGGCCAGCAACTCTTCGCAATTGTTTACAAACACGGGGGCATCAGCCAGGATTGCGAAATGGCTGCTGCCGACGTTTTTGGGCGCTACCAGTTGCTCGTCTTCGAAGACGCCAAGGTTGTAAGCGTAGTCACCGCCAACGTTGCACTTCCAATTGTCAAGCTGTGAAGGTGTGGCTGTGTGTAGTTGTTCGACAGAGGGAATTGCCATGACTTTCGGCACTGGACGAGACGGGCTAGTTAAGCTGGCACAGCGTAGCATCCGCGTCGAGGGTACCAATCCCGACTCGCTCAGGCGAACGACGTACATTCCAGAAAACGCCTCCGGTCCGCTGCTCGACACAAAAGGAAATCGTCGGCTAGGCTGACGCATGGCATACTGGAAGAGTAACGATCCTGTCTCGCGAAGGTTCGTCGCACACTGGGCTCGCCGCGATTCATACCGAGCTCGCACAATGGCTGGAATGGTTAAGCTGCACAGAACGACCAAACTTACCGTCAGCGCCATCGAGTCCAACCAGCTTCGACGACTGCGATTGGATTCAACTGGTGTACTCAAGAAGGACACCACTGGTCGATCCAGTGGATCTATCTCCGATTCCAAAGAACCTTCAGGATCACTGTGCTGAGCGTCGCTAGTGGATCTAGAGAAAGTTGACGGCAATTCTTCGATCTTGTCCATCGTACGCTGGATCAAATCGCTTGGCGGCTCATACTGCTGCTCGCCGACGTAATCCAGATGATTCAACACCGAGCGAAAGTGGCTCAATCGCTCGGCTAACTCTGAATCCTTCGGCAGATTCGCTCGGATGCGAATTGCAAGATCTTCATCTGCATCGCCGAGCAGAAAGGCAATGATATCTTCGTCCGAGAATGACATAGGTAGGTAGTAAAACGACTATTCGAAGATGGCGGGGGGTAACAACGAAAGTGAACTACTGCAGGTCGGTCTGCTGTGGAACTATACGTTGCCAGATTGCTCCAAGTTTGCGAATTGCCGCGTGAACTCGACTTTTTACAGTCCCCACTGGGATGTCGAGTGCCTCGGCCGCGTCTCGGTACGCCATTCCGTTGAGGTAGATCAGCTCCAACGCACTTCGGCCGGGCTCACCGACCAATTCCAATGCCGCTTTCATTTGCTCGCGAAGTTCAGCTTGCTCAAGAAAGTCGCCTTCGGCTACACGATGATCTGGGATCGATGTGGCACTAGTGGACTCTCGATCGCTGGATTGGCGAGTCGGCGTGTCCAAGCTACAGATCGGTTGTCGCTTATTGCGTCGCTTCAGATCGATGGCTTGGTGCGTCGCAATGCCATATAGCCAAGGGCGGAATCGCCGAGTCAAATCAAACTGAGCCCCGCGTTGAAACACGCGAACAAACGTTAACTGAAATGCATCTTCGGCCAGTTCATCATCCGCCAAATATCGTCGCAAGTAGCTATAGACCTCTTGCTGATAACGTCGCATCAACGTTTCAAAGCACTCCAAGTCTCCCGTTTCCACGAATTGCTGCATCAGCGCTTCGTCGGTGACATGGATTGCTTGCGGTGTAACACCAAGTTCTTGCGTTAGATCGTTGAACATGGTTCGCGTCCTGAAAGGATGGTGGAGCTTAGACGAGGGTCTTAGTCTAACGATTTTCGGAAAAAAATGCAACTTTTTGATTTTGCCGTACTAAAGCCCGACCTCCAACGTCTCGTACGATTAGCTCCAGCTAGGAATCTATGGCAGGTCGAGCCCCGCAAATTGGGAGGATCAACCGGCGGTTGTGCTAAGATAGCCGAGCAATGGATCGGCCTAGAGTTGGACAATCAGGGCTGGGTTTTTCCGGATAGGTTTTTCCAGCTAAGTTTCTACAGCTAAGTTCTTCCTCGCTAATTTTCTCCCAGGGAATTGAAATAGCATGCAGTGTTACACCAGGAATTCATTGAGCTATTTTCGTTCTTGGATATTGATTTTGCTAGCAAGCTGCACTTTTGCCAGCTTCGGACTAGCCAGCTTGCGTCTGGCCAGCTTCGGACTGGCCAGCTTCGGACTAGCAAGCTTGGGTCTGGCCTGGAACGCACACGCCTGGACAGAACCTGGGAAGGATTCGGAACCTTGCGAAGCCTGTGTGGCCCAGGCGGAAAGCCCCGCCACAGGCAATTCTACCAATACGGGGCAAGCCAATCTTGAGCCAACCAGTATCGAGCCAACCAGTATCGAGCCAACCAGTATCGAGCCAACCAGCATCGAGCCAACCAGCATCGAGCGACCCAACCTAGAGCCAACAAACATCGAGCAGCGTCCCAACGTTATTCTCATCTTGGCCGACGATTTGGGCTACGGCGACGTCGGGTGCTACAACGATCAAGCGAAGGTAGCCACGCCGCAAATCGACTTGCTCGCTCGCCAAGGCATGCGATTCACCGACGCTCACAGCCCTTGTACCGTTTGCACACCGACTCGTTATGGTTTGATGACTGGACAGATGCCCTTTCGCATTCCCAACGGCGGTA
>CAYWNG010000112.1:0-4534 GCA_964458685.1 uncultured Pirellulaceae bacterium | reverse complement strand
GTTGGTGGACCATCGCTGATTGCACCAGATCGCCTGACACTGCCCGAACTGCTTCGCGACCGCGGCTATGCGACAGCATGTGTCGGCAAGTGGCACGTAGGAATGACCTTCTTCGACTCTCAGGGACAGCCTGTTGTTGGTCAAGGCGTCGATGCGATTAAGAAGGTCGACTTCGCTCGCAAGATTGTGGGTGGCCCTTGCGATCATGGCTTCGATACTTTCTATGGAACAGCCTGTTGTCCGACGACCGATTGGCTCTATGCCTATATCGAAAACGATCGAGTCCCCGTTCCACCGCAGAGGTTGATCGACAAGTCTCAGTTGCCCAAACATCCCTACGCCAACGATTGTCGCGAAGGGTGGGTCGCCGAGAATTTTTTGATGGATCAAGTCGATATGGTCTTTCTCGAAAAGAGCCGCCAGTTCATCGAAACGCATGTCAGCGAATCTCATGACAAACCGTTCTTCTTATTTCATTCGACTCAAGCCGTGCATCTGCCTTCCTTTGCTGCACCACAATTTCAAGGCAAGTCCGGTGCTGGTCCGCACGGCGACTTCATTCATGAGCTTGATCATATCGTTGGCGAATTGATGAGCACTCTAGAGCGACTCAAGATCGCCGACAACACAATCGTCATCTTCACCAGCGACAACGGTCCTGAGACGACCAGCGTGATTCACATGCGCAAGGACTTTGGTCACGATGGAGCTCGACCATGGCGAGGCGTGAAACGCGACAACTGGGAAGGCGGTCATCGCGTGCCATTCATCGCGCGATGGCCCGCGAAAATCGCTCCAGGAACAAGCTGCGATCAGCCAGTCTGCCTAACCGATGTTATGGCAACCGTTGCGGAAATTGTTGGAGCAGAACTACCCGAGAATGCCGCCGAAGATAGCTTCAGCCTACTGCAACCGATGCTGGGCAAAGCTAACTCGCCGATTCGTCCTTACCTACTGCATCAAGCGTTTAGCGGGCAAAAGACCTTGGCTATTCGCAGTGGACCTTGGAAGTACATCGATCATGTCGGCTCAGGAGGCAACAACTACGATAACAACCCAGGGCTTAAGCCGTTTGCAATTTCCGATACTGCCCCCACAGCGCCAGCTCAGCTCTACAATCTGGACACTGACCCAGGCGAAACTCGCAATCTGTACTTTGAACAGCCTAAAGTCGTTGAGCAATTGAAGTCTCTGCTCTCCCAAAGCAAACTCAGCGGTCGTAGCAGAGTCGGAATTCAAGCTAACGCTAAGTAGTCAGCTTAAACCATTGCAATGATCTCGCTCACGCAACCAGAGCCCCAACGTCCGCATTGGCCGCCACGGACTTCTCGAACGTAGGATTAGATCGGCTAACCAATCGATTGCCAAATCCTACGCGTCCCTCAATCTCACACTCCTACCCCGCGATCGCTCTAGCCAAGCATCGCACCATCCAAGCATCGCACCATCCAATACATAACACGTTATTTGACTTTACGACTTGGTCTCGTGTAGCGGTGCTGCTTACTGTCCAATTCAAAGACAAGTTCGGATTGCACCTCTTGAGCGTTCTCAAAGTGAATCAGTTGTCGTGATTCCGGCCTTCGGGCATCATCATCAGGGGACACAGTTCCATCGGGCAACGCCCAATATGTTGAGAAGTCCCCATCTGATTTAAGGAATTCGTCATCGTCGTCTGGAATTGGCTGGCGCAAAAGCAACCAAGTGGACATACCCGGTTTTCCTTCCCAGCCCCAATCCCAGTCGAGCGCGCTAATGGTGTCGAACCATGCGACAAGAACAATATCCGTATCAGAAGTTTCCATTTCGGCGTAAGCCGATCTAGTCGCGCGAGCCAAATCGATGACACGTTGCCGTTGGTGTTCAACTCGTTCTTCTGCATGAGCCAGACGTAGGCGGGCGTTTGCAGCGACGGCGTCAGCGACATTTCCTGAACTGTCGAATTGCCGAATGCGGACAACGTCTGGATAGACTACAAAAAACTGTTCTCGGCTTTGCGAATCATGGCCGTGGCCAATGAACATAATCCGCCATGTCGGGCGTTTCTGGAGGACGCCTTGAAGTTCGGCGACAGCCAGTGGCAAAACGCTTGGTAGGCGTTCGCGCGTTTCGAGTTCAATTTTTTGTGTACGATCGAAGAACTTGTCGTCGTAAACGAAAAAATCATGGTCCCCATCGGTTTCACCATAGACTTTGCCGTGCTTAGAAAGAGCGGCCACAACATCCGACCGGACGTCGTAAAACTCGTCGATGGTCACTTCAGTGATGTCAGCCGATTCGGTCCAGAAATCAGCGTCGTAATCTGGGAAAGAAGACCGCGGAATGTTGTATGGCCCCATGAAGTCGAGATCAGGTCGCTCGGGCGATGTTTTCATAGCAGTGGATTCACGGTAAGCGTTTGGTTTCTTGGGCTCGTTGCAGCCGACAAGGGTACAAACCATCAACGCGGCTGCAATTTGTTTGGTCATACGCTAAATCGAGGTCTCTTCATGTTGCACCCACGTTCGTTAGGTGTACTATCGGGTACTTTCGGATCGATCGAGATTCGAAGCAACAGGCTCGGCGTTGTAATTCTTGGTTGCTTTGTCCGCATCTCTTTCTGCATCCGTCCTGACTTGGTTCGGAGCTTGGTTCGGAGGCGGAAAATATACGATGTCGGGGTCAAGTGCCGATATGTTTCCTCCAATACCACCCGAGCCAATCTCTGTATGACAACCTGTCGATACGCAAATTGCAACTACCAGTATCAAAAATCGATTGCGAAACTGGATGCTTTGTAACACAAAAATCGACAAGTCGATCATCGATTGCAATTTCCCTACAGCCAATGTCCCTACAGGGCGGCGAGCTCTACCTCGCACTATCCTAAGGCGGTGCCGCGCTCTGGCCGGGGCATTGATGTTGTTGCCGTTCCGGCCAGAGGCTTCGAAGCCCTCACATGGATAGCTCATACTAATCATCCATTCAAACCGTCGACAAAGTCTGCGCAATGCCCAAGCCCTCGGCCAACCATGATTTGAGAGGATAGCTTGGCAAACATGAACATCCAAACGGTGAGGCGCGGTTGAGCCGAAAGGCAGTCCTTCATCTCGGCTCGTATCCAGTTGATGTCGGCCTTGCCATTCAAAAAGTTCTGTTCACGATACACTACGGGCCAAACACAATCCCAAGCTCTGGTGAACCACGGTGAAAAGTCCTTCGAGTTACTCAAGACTAACTGGTGAATGGGCGTGAGCTTTTCAACGCAATCCATCCACGGGGATCGCTGTAAGATAAAGTCGCAAGACTTAACGGACTTCGTCAAAACGGTATCGTGCGCGTTGGCCATCGTCCAAGCAATCGCTTCTTCGATCGCTTCCAATTGCGGACGCTGCACAGAGACGCAGTCTTCGTATCGAACGATAATCCAGTCCAATTGATCGAACTGCACCGACCACTGATTGTCGGTCCAACGAGCCGTACAGGGCAGGTGCTTTAACGACTCTTGTCCGATCTTGGTTGTGTTGAGTGCTTGTCGTAGTCGAACTGCTTCGTTCCGTACCAGCTCGTTCCAATCGCGAGCGGTAACCTCTGCGGTCAGCTCGAAATTGGAAGGTCGCAGGCCAATCGCGCCAGTCCAGTCTTCAAAATCGCCGGTCTTGAGTGTAGAGGACTCGCGGCGTTGATACGTAAAGATATCCTCTTGCGAAAACTGCCAAGTTGGCTGCGATGTAGGGACGATCTTCAGAAGGTCCACTAGCCCCTCTGACTCACAGAAAGTCCACAGATCCTTGGCGGCTGCCATGCGGTCCTGATCCGGTCGATCCTGACACAAAGTGTCGATCCACTCCAGCTTTGACTTTATTGTGCGGCTAGCCGGGATCTCTGTAGCCAGCATTAGCGCTTGAATCCAGGCTTGGGTGAACGGAGCGGTGATCGATACAGACATGTTAAGTTTTTTCTAACGAGCAAAGTTGGCAATCTCGGCAATCTCGAAGGGTCGCGCCAGCATAAGAGCGGCACAGTCCCGAACAACCGGGCGCGAAGATTACCGGATTTAGCCCTCCAGCGACAGTTCAGCTTTCTTCGGTTGCTTTGGTGCGGGAGGGACGCCAGTAGCTATCTTTGCCATTGCGGGCGGGACGCCCGCGCACCGAGACACCCGCGCAACGGGACGCCGGCGCACCGAGACGCCCACGCAACGGAAATGAAAAAGGGCTCGCCGAACGGTTCGGTGAGCCCTTGTTGGTTGAAGAGCCTCTCGGGGGCTCCGTAGTGCGGATAAAAGGAGTTGAACCTTCACGTCTTTAAGGGACACTAGGACCTGAACCTAGCGCGTCTGCCAATTCCGCCATATCCGCATTGAGCCTTGGGACAATCGCGTCTCCAAGAAAACGAAATTGTCACCGTCAACCGCCCAATGTCAATGGGTAAAGGCGGGTCTATGGACTAAGGCGATAGCAAGGATTGACGATAGCAGTCGGGGTCACGAATCGTGCTCGTGCTCGTGCTCGTGCTCGTGCTCCTGGACTGGACTGGACTGGACTGGACTGGA
>CAYWNG010000111.1:0-13463 GCA_964458685.1 uncultured Pirellulaceae bacterium | reverse complement strand
GCTGCGGCGAGTCCCAGAGCGATATGCCTAGTCAGTCTTGCGGCTTCGCGAGCTGGAAGAGCCGAGAATCGAGAAAGGCAACTCCGAAGCGTTGGACCTACAATCCACTCCATGATGATGTACGAAATCGACGAACTTACCGGCGAGATTTCGTAAACGCGGACGATATGATCGCTGTTGAGCGCCGCGGCCTGAGCTTCCCGAGTCAACGAATCGACTCCCAGCCTCGAAGCCCAATCGCGGTGCAAGATCTTGATAGCGACATCTCTTCCCAAGCGTTGATCGATGGCTCGCAATACGATGCCTGAAGAACCCTCGCCAATTTGATCATCGACGACGAGTTCAGGACGGATGCTTGCAAGAAACTGCTTGGCGATCCCAACTGTGATGCGTGTAGGCAGCGACAATTCAGCAGCGATTTCAGGAGTCGTATCGAGCTGCGTGATCTCTTCATCCGAAGGTGTAGGCGAATCTGCTTCCTCGTTTTCGCTCATAAACTATCATTCCTACAGACTCTTCAACGCTGGCTGACTCATCCAAACATTTTACTCAACGGTGACAACCTGTGTTGGCAGGAAAAAACTTCTGCCGAGTTTAACGCCCTTCGGTACGCGGACGTCCCGTCCGCAAAACCGGGCGAGACACCCGTGCCCCCACTTCGTTTTCAATGCCACCGGCTTGGATGGTCGGTCCCTTAGGCGTCTCGCTACAGTGCGAAAGCGAGAAAGAAGAGAGTGTATTTTGGTCTTCACCGACTAGCTTGAAGCCTAACGATCTGCTGGGCAAGCCAGCAGGATTCAAATCGCACTTTCTAGGGCGCCACATCTTTGCCGCTGTGCGTTAGCCACCGGATCTCAGGCCCTCGAGATTTTTAGGCCCGGAGGGCGAAACATCCTCTTAAATCACTAACTCGTACAAACCAACTTGCATCAGTCAACTCGATGATCATTTAGCGAGAGAGAATACGAGCATCGAAACGCAGCCTGGGTACAATAGCAGGCAGATAGCAAACTGCCTTACCCAACTCATGAGACAACAAAGTGGATTTCGATCAAACAATCGAGCGACTCAAGTCACGCATCAAGACTTTTCCACCGGTCTCTTGCTCGACGAACCTGACTACAGCTCCACCGCCACCACTGTCGCTTGAGAGCTACATGGACTTCGAGCGCGAAAGCGGCTTGATCTTACCCGTCTTTATCCGTCGGATCTACAAAGAGGTAGCTGACGGCGGCTTCGGTCCAGCCTACGGCATCAATCCGTTGATGGGTGACGATACGGATTCCGTAGCGACTTGGGATCGACTATTCCAGAACGCGAACCACGACGAACCCAAGGGGCCTCAATGGCCTTCACACCTCATTCGATTGTGCGAGGCTGGCTGCAACATGTTTTACGCAGTCGATATTCGGCATGAGAACAGCCCCGTTTTCAAGGTCGAGATAACCAACTCAAATAACGTTAACGATTGGCTGAGCGTTGCTTCGACATCCGTCGTAGAATGGCTCGATCAATGGGCATGTAAATCGTTGCGATGAATCTTTATAGGCAGTCAAAATTGAAAATTCACGTCTTGAGCGATCTGCACCTTGAGTTTTCGAGCTTCTCGATACCAAACGTCGACGCAAATGTTAGGGTCTTGGCTGGGGACATTCATACGAAGGAACGTGGCTTGCCTTTTGCCATCCAGCACAGTTACAACACGCCAACGTTGTATGTAGCGGGTAATCACGAGTTCTATGGGACCGCGATACCAAAGCTCTACGATAAGCTCAGGGCGATGTCGTGTGGAACAAATGTCACGGTTCTCCAAAACGATCAGGCGATTATTGATGGCGTACGATTCTTGGGTTGTACGCTCTGGACTGACTTTGGATTACTTGGCTCTGACTCGCGTGCCGTCGCCATGCTTGAGGCCAAGACGACCATGACGGATTACAGGAAAATACGAATGAGTCCTTCCTATCGAAAGCTCACGGCTGAGGCCACTTATGCCTTCCATCGAAGCAGTCTGAATTGGCTTGAAATGCGCTTGGCCGAACCATTCTCGGGTAAGACTGTCGTGATTACGCATCATGCCCCCTCCGCGCGGTCGATTGTCGACAGTTCGGACTTGATTAATGCGGCCTACGGTAGCTCGTTGGACGAATTTATCCTGGCTCATCCAATTGATCTTTGGATTCATGGGCATACACACAATTGTGTTGATTATCAGATCGGTGGAACGCGGATTGTAAGCAACCAGCGAGGCTATCCCGGAGAACATACCGGAAAATTTGATCCGAGTTTCGTACTTACGCTATAATCGCTCTACAGTAGGTTATGCGCGAATTCAGCGATCAGAAGCGATCAGAAGTAGCTGAGGGCTAGGCAACTTGAGAATGAAATCACAGTTTATGAGAGGACTATTATTACTTATCGGTTGTCTGCTACTTGCATCATGCAATCAAGCCCAACAGGGACAGAAACTGAACAACAGCCGAGAAATATAAGGTCTCTCGCAAAGACGCGAAGACGCATAGACAGAACGCCGGGTTACTTCGAAGTGTGCAACCAGAATACCTATCTTCTCACTCCTGTCTTGTAACGAAAAGTAATTCCGTTACTGACGACCCAAGAGCTAGTGCAAGAGAATGAGGGCAGGAGAATCGAACGATGTATTGGTTTCCTTTGCGTCTTCGCGCCTTGGCGCGAGTCCTGGTTTTCATCTCCTTGTAATTACGACTTAATTTTTTCAGCATTGCCATCGGTACCAATCTTCCGCCCTCATTCTCTTGCCTACTGTTCTTGTTCCTTCGCTAAACGGCAAAGTCAGCGCGCGGGAGAGTTCAATCAACGCACCCTCCCTGGCAAGAGCGCTGCAGAGTTGATTGACAGAAACTGGATAACAGCCGAAAAAAATAAGGTCTCTCGCAAAGACGCGAAGACAGAACGCCGGGTTACTTCTACGTGTGCAACAAGAATACGTATCTTCTCACTCCTGTCTTGTAACGAAAAGTAATTCCGTTACTGACGCCCCAAGAGCTAGTGCAAGTGAATGAGGGCAGGACAATCGAACGATGTATTGGTTTTCCTTTGCGTCTTCGCGCCTTTGCGCGAGTCCTGGTTTTGATCGCCTTGTAATTACGACTTCATTTTTTTCAGCATTGCCATCGGTACCATTCTTCTGCCCTCATTCTCTTGCCTACTGTTCTTGAGATTTAAGTTTGAGGCCGAGTTGGGTCCGAAGCAATCATCGCTGGTAGAGTTGAATAATCTCATTCAGTTGAACAAAACTTGGTCCCTAAGCCCTGAGGCTCTCGACGACACTAGCGCAACGAAGGATAATGTGCGGCAAGTTGTCTGCAATGCTCAGTCAGCCTAGCTTCGTCGATATTCATCCGGCATACGTTCAAGGACAAGCACCCATGTCGTTAGGGTTACATTTTCGCAATACAATTGTCTTTTCTCTATTGTTGACGGCTTCGCTTTGTCTGGCCACAGTTTCTGGCGAACGCGCGTGGGCGGGTCAGCCTCCGGCGGAGGATGATCCACTAATTACCGTTGCTGAATCTAGCCAGTTCAAGGCGACAGCGACTGGCGAACAGGTTTTGGGCTTTCTCAAGCACTTAGCTCATGAGTGGGAGGCGGCTGAACTGCACTCGATCGGCACAACGGTGGACGGTCGAGTCATCCAAGGCATCGTAGTTGAGCCCTCCAAGCCAGATAAAGATTTGCGACCGCTCACAGTGTTAGTTCTGGGAGGCATTCATCCAGGGGAGTGCGACGGCAAGGAATCGTTGCTCGCTTACATGCGCGATCTTTCTCGCGAGAAGGATACGGCTTGGTTTGAGAAGATGCGATTGATCTTTGTGCCTAACTTCAATGCCGATGGTGACGCTCGTCGCGGTAAGCTTCATCGACCGGGCCAAGCTGGCCCTGTTGAGGGAATGGGAATTCGTGAAAACGCACTTGGCCTAGATCTCAATCGTGACTTCATGAAGTTGGAGACACCCGAGGCGCGAAGTTTAGTGGCTGCCTACAACCAATTCGATGTCGACGTACTGATCGACCTGCATACAACCAATGGCTCGCTGCATCGCTACCCTTTGACGTACGACATTCCGCACAATCCTGCGGCGTCGCCCGAGCTCGATCAATACTTGCGGCGCGATCTGATTCCGAATGTGACGGAGCGACTTTCCAAAAAGGGCTTCGAAACTTTTTACTACGGCAATTTTGACCGCGCGCATCGCCGTTGGGATTCGTATGGTCACGAACCGCGATACAGCACCGAGTACATGGGATTGCGCGGGAAGATTGGAATCTTGGTCGAGTCCTATTCGTATGCTTCGTATGAAACTCGCTTTCTGGTGAACTACGCGTTTATCGATGAGACGTTGCACAAGCTGGCCACCGACCATAAGCGAATTCTTGCAACCATTGATGCTCATCGTCAAACCAGTGTTGTGGGAGCCGTTGTTCCGATCGCTGCGGAATTGGTTCAGACCGAAGAAGCGGTGAAAGTGCTGGGCTATCAAACCGCAGAGGGGACTCCGCCTACAGGAGCTTACGATGAAAAGTCCGCGGCCAAGCACCGACCGCACGACTATACCGTACAGCTTTGGAATCGCGCTGAAGCCCGAAAGACTGCGGTACTTCCGGTGGCCTATGCGATACCTTCTCAGCATGCATGGGCGGTCAGCCGCTTGCTGCGACACGGAATCCAAGTGCATCAGCTAACCCAAGATTCTCAAGTCGAAGCTCAAGTCGCCAAGATCAGCTCATTGAAGTCGGCTCAGAATTTCCAAGGCCACGCCATGCAGAAGCTGACTGTGCAGTGGCGAGCTGAAAAGAGTGCCTTGGCGGCTGGTACCTACATCATTCCGGCAGCCACTTCACTCGGACGACTCACGGCATTTTTGCTCGAGCCGGAATCGGACGAGAACTTAGCGACTTGGAACTTCTTCGATCCGTACTTGCGCGAGGGAAGCGACTTTCCCGTGCTGCGATTGAGTGAAATGCCGAATTCGACAGTAGTCGCTCAGTCCATTCTTCCCGGTGAAGTCATCACCATGGAAAATACGATGAAGCCCGGCAGCAATGTTAATGCAGTTGGGGCTACGGCATTGAATGAAATGCCGAGTTGGTTGCCTGAATCGGAAGTAGTCGAGTTCGTGCAGCAGCAACAAGGTCAGCTCACCGCGGTCGAAGCGGCGACGGGAGCGAATCGTCGATTGACTCAGCTTCGTCAATTGGAAGCCAAGTTAAGTGAACTAGCTGCGTTCACTCCGGCCGAAGCCAAATCTGCCGCCAACGCGAGTACTTTTTGGCGGACTGGACAAAAGTTCGCGCTGATTCGACACAAAGATGATTTGTACTTCTACGATGTTGAGAAGCAGATCGTCCGGCAACTCACGCACACGCCAAATCTACCCGAAGAATACGCCGAACTTAGCCCCACAGGAAACGCGGTTGTCTTTGTTCGTGACAACAACTTATGGATGGTCAATTGCGAATCGACCGAACAGCGACAGTTGACCACCGATGGTTCGAAAGATCTGCTCAACGGCGTGTTGGACTGGGTTTACCAAGAGGAGCTTTACGGTCGCGGCAACTTCAAAGCGTTTTGGTGGAGCCCTGATGGTTCGAAGATTGCGTTTCTGCAACTGGATCAAACGCAAGTCCCCGAGTATTTGGTGTCGGATAGCGTTTCGGTTGTCCAGTCGCTTGAGCGCACGCGATATCCGAAAGCGGGTCAGCCGCTGCCTTTGGTTCAAGCGTTTGTAATTGATATTAAGTCGGGTAAGCCGCAAGAGGTTGGACTCAGCAAGTTCCCAACAGATGACCGCTTGATTGGTCGCGTCAGTTGGTCACCATCCAACGAGCTTTGGCTGCAAGTTTTCAATCGCGTTCAGAATCGACAGGAGCTCGTACGTGTCGACGCTGATCCTTCCAAGGTTCAGACAGTGGTTAAGGAAGAGGCCAAAGGATGGTTGGAGATTCGCGGAACTCCGACATTCCTGAGCAACGGTGATTTCCTTTGGTTGAGCGACCTACCAGCCGGACGAACACATCTGTATCGAGTGAATAGCAAGACCGGCGAACGGCAAGCTTTGACAAGCGGTGCATGGGACGTCGCCGAATTGAAGTCGTTGTCCAAAGACGAGCGTTATGCGTTCATCACTGGACATCCTGGCAGCCCGATCGAAACGCACTTGTTGGCTGTAGATCTGTTGAGCGGAGCGACGCGGCAAATTACGTCTGCTCCTGGTACGCACAATGTGTCGGTTGATCCCACAGGAGCGTTCTTCATCGACACGTTCAGCAACTTAAACACACCGCCCATTACAACGCTCAATACGATTGATGGAGGTCTGGTGCGAGTGATATCGGCGAAGCCTTGGGATCGTCACGAGTTCTACAAGATTCAAACACCGCGTCTGTTGACTATCAATGCTCGTGACGGACTGCCTTTACAAACGATGGTGATGTTGCCTTACGGTATTGACCCTGTTACTGGCGGTAAGATTGCCCCGCCTAATCAGCCGGCGGCTAACGGAAGTGTCGCGATCGCAACTAGCTCGGGAGCGGGATCTGCTTCAGCGGGGACTGCGTCAGCGGGCTCTGCAGCGAGTTCAGTCGGCTCCGCTAACTCGGCTTCGGGTAGCTCTGTTTCACTCGGTTCAGTAGGTGGTTCTGTAGGAAGTGCAGTTAGCTCATCCTCTCAAACTCCGGCAGCCTCGCAAACTGGGGCTGGCCAAGCCGTCAATACAGCAGCCGTTGAAAAACTACCTGTGTTGTTCTTCGTTTATGGAGGCCCGCAGACTCCGACGATCACCAACAATTGGCAACAAGGCAATTACTGGTGGCATCAGTCGTTGTGCTCGAAGGGATATGCAGTTGTCATGTGCGATAATCGTTCAGCACGAGGTCGTGGCGTGGCGGATACATGGACTATCCGCGGTGACATGGGGCGAGTCGAAATGCAAGACTTGGAAGACGCGGTCCTATGGGTCAAGCAACAGCCGTGGGCCGATCCCGAGAGGATTGGAATCTGGGGTTGGAGCTACGGCGGTTACTTTACTGCTTACGCGATGACTCACAGCAAGCTGTTCAAAGCAGGTATCTCTGGCGCGCCGGTAACAGACTGGCGCAACTACGATGCGATCTACACCGAGCGTTACATGGATTTGCCTCAAGCCAACGAAAAGGGATATCAGTCGAGTTCAGTTGTCGCAGCAGCCGCCAACCTTCACGGACGGATGATGTTGATTCATGGTGAGCGTGATGATAACGTCCATTTGAGCAATACGATTCAGATGATCGATGCCTTGCAAAATGCGGGGAAGCAGTTCGACTTCATGATCTATCCCAAAGCTCGCCATGGCGTCGTCGAGCCGCAGAAGCGCTATCAGATGTACACCATGATGACCGAGTTTCTCGATAGGAATCTGAAGAATTAGGTCGTGTAAACTCTGCTGGCTTGGAGAGCAGGTTTTCGTAGGATGGGTTGAGGTACGAAAACCCATCACGCCTCGAGAGCCGAAAGCGGAAAATGCAAAATGCCCTGGGCCCTGTCTAGCTTGAAACCTAACGAAGTCGATGAGAGCGTTGGTGGGTTTCGTACCTCAACCCACCCTACAAAGAGAGAGCGTTGGTGGGTTTCGTACCTCAACCTCACCCTACAAAGAGTGACCAAAGAAGTCGGAAAAATCCGTTAGGTTTCAGCGCTGGGTTGCTCTACAATAGGGGTGCTCATCAAGTCCGACCGGCTGGATGTAAAGAACTTTTCTGACTTCTTTTCTAGATATTGCGCCCGGCAAGAAGCCTACGGTGCACTAAGCATGTATGAGCGCTCACAAACCACAAGAGCTTAGCGATCTGTCGGCTGGTTCTCGGCTCGACTCGGTCGCTACGCTGGATGATCTGTTGAAACTTGAGACAGACACTGAACTGCTGTCGAAGTACGTCGAATGCCACGACCGTGTGGCAATCGAGCGGCTGATTGTCCGATACGCGCCAATGGTAACTGCGGTTTGCCGCGCGACGGCTCATTGCCGAACCGATGCTGAAGACGCTTTCCAAGCCACGTTTCTGGTCTTGGTGAAGTCGGCTCACAAGGTTCGCAAGCAGAGCAGCTTGGCGGCATGGTTGCACGGAGTCGCGTATCGCATCGCCTGCCGCACTCGGATGCAAAGGCGTCGGACGCAACTGTTCAGCGAGAGTCCCGAATCCCAGGTGGATTTGCAGAGCGGCGGTGCCGGAGAGGATCACAGCGAAGATCCAATGGTGCTTGTCTCTCGCAAGATCGAGCTTGAGTGGTTGTTTCGAGAGTTAGAAGAGTTGCCGACGAAGCTAAAGTCGATCCTGATCGAGTTCTACTTGCATGGTTTCACCGCGCAAGAGATTTCGCAAAGGATGGAAATCAGCGTCTCGGCAGTGGAAGGCCGATTGCGACGTGGACGACACTTGTTGCGGACTCGCTTAGTCCGACATGGGTTGAGTCTATCGGTGGCGTTAGGATCGGTTGAATTGCTAAAGCAACAGTTACAAGCTGCTGAAGCACTTGCGCTAAGTTCAAAGTTTACATCTCATCACTTGTCGGACCCTTCATCGACTGTTGCTCGTACATCAAGCGGCGATAGCTCGACGGTTCAATCACTCGTTCAGGGAGAATTGGCTATGTTGAAACCAAGTTTGCTTTACCAGTCGGGCGTAAGCGCATTGATTCTAGGTGCCGCGGGAGCGGTAACGAGCTGGGCCTACATGCTTGACGGAAACGGTGGTGGCTCGGCGGCTTCGAAGGGCAGCGAATCCACAGTTACTGTTGCGGCCAGTGACAGTGCACCAGAAGCAGTTTCAGCTCCGCCCGTAGTGCTGGGACAAATGGGTGGTATGGCTGGAATGGCAGGTGTGAGCCCACAGGTCGTGGTTAAGACTGAGCCTGAACAGCCGGTGCCTATTGTTCAGTGGGACGCACCCGAAGGCCCCGCGCCAGATTGGCTCCGTCGCAATGAAGCCACCGAGAGTATTGAAAAGCGAATCGAATCCAATAGAACAAGCCTACGTGAGGCGATTGCCAAACAGTCCTGTGAGTTTCAGGCCACGCCACTTTCTCGTGTGGTCCAACAGTTATCTGACGAATTCAAATTGGCAATTTTGGTTAATGCGACCGAATTAGAGGCTGACGGTTTAGAACCCAATATGGCGATTACTCTTCAGAGCCTACCTGCATGCTCATTGCGTGAAACCCTAGATGTTATGTTGAAGCCCTATGGTTTGACTTATCGCGTTCGAGAAGCAGGTGTCGAGATAGTGGTTGAAGGTGGTGAAGGCACCATGCGGTGCTATGACCTGAGCTACATCTACAACAATTCTGCCAACGTATCTTCAGTTGTACAAACGATCACTGATTCGATAGAGCCCGATGATTGGCTTGAAAACGGCGGCGCATCCAACATATCGATGATCGGATCAATGATGGTCGTGACTTGCTCCGATTCTACTCATTTCAAGATTGAAGATTTGCTTCGCTCGATTGCTAAGATGAGCCCTGGAAATGCGACCCCGAAAATCGGTAGAACGACAATCCAAGGGATGGGGCAGCCGCCTACGAATCACATGTAGGATAGCACTAAAAAGCTAATAGACCCCTAGCCCACCTGCTGATGGGCTGGGCTAGATAAATCGCCGGGCCTTTGGCCCGAAATCCCAGAAAAATCGCAACTTCAAAATCGCTAGATGGTGGTGGCATGTTCTAAACATCGCCGCCACTAGCTCAAAATCGGCTACTCTTCCTTAAACGCAAACAAACTGTCGGTCGTACGAATGTAGAAATAGCCCTGAGAGATCGCGGGTGTCGTCAGTACCTTGCCGCCGGATTGATTGGTCGATACCAATTTGAACTTATCCCCTGCGCGAACAACATAGACTTGGCCATCCTCGGCGGGCAGATAAAGATGTCCGTCGGCAGCGATCGGCGAACCTGTGAAGCTGAGCGATCCAGAGCCTGGCAATCGCTTCTTATAAACTTGTTCGCCAGTGGTCGCTCGATAACAGGTCAACACGCCATTGTTCGCACAGGTGTAAAGGAAATCTCCGTAAGCGATCGGTGTTGGCATGTAAGGACCGCCGCGCAAGTGACTCCACGCAATTCCCGCGTTAGCGTTGCTTGCTGTACCACTTGTCCCTGTTGTCGAGTTGTCCTTCGATTTTCCAGGCAGCTTGAGCTCACCGCGGGCTGTTGGTCGAATGGCAACGATCGGCTGAATGGGTGTGTAGCCACTGCTGACAAAGATTAGATCGTGAGCAACAAAGGGAGTCGGCACAACGATCTCCGAATGATCGGGAATCGACCAGAGCAACTGTCCATCCCGCGCATCGTAGCCTCGAGCGGCTCGGGTGCCGTGAGTGATCAACATCGGCATATCGCCAAATTGATGCACCACCGGCGAAGACCAACTGGGAATTTCGTCGCGCTGGGTTCGCCAGACCTCTTCGCCTGTCGAAATGTCCAAGGCTGCTACGAACGATTCCTTCTGGATGTCGCACTGCACAATCACGCGATCACCAAAAATGATTGGAGAACTGCCAAAGCCCCATTGGTAGTCCGCGTTGAAGAACCAGCCGCTATCCAGGAATCCTAAATCGCGTTTCCAAAGCAGTTTGCCATCGTTGTCGTAGCAATACAGTCCTTCGGATCCAAAGAACGCGATGACATGCTTGCCGTCGGTTGCAACGGTTGAGTTTGCGTGCGAAGATTTCGAGTGACGCTTCACTGCGGGCTTCCCGGTATGAGCCACTTGCCGCCAGAGTTGCTCGCCGGTGTTTTTGTCGAGGCACAGGACGATGAACTCGTAGGTGCTGTCGTCAACAACGGAAGCGACGTCGCCATAGAGTCCGATCTTCACATCCTTGTCGCCCTTTTCGCTAGCCGCTGATGTGAGGTACAGTCGATCGCCCCAAATCACGGGACACGAGTTGCCTAAGCCGGGGATCTCTTTCTTCCACGCTAAGTTCTTGCCGGTTTCTGCATCCCATTGAACGGGCGGCGATTGTCCGTCGGCAACGCCTCGCGAACCGACACCGCGAAAGGCAGGCCAGTTGACAGAAGAAACCGCAGCATCGGCCGACGAAGGCTCGAAGGGAGCTGGTTCAGCAGACTCTTCCTCAGCTTCGGTCTTTGCCGGTGTCGTAGTTGGAGTTGGCGGGGTCGCGGGTGCTTCAGGAGCGGCGCCAGGCTTGAAGGTAATGGAGTTCTCGCCGGCTGAACGCGTAAGCTCGGTTACTTTACCTTCTTCCAACTTCACAGTGACTCGTGTGCCACCGGAAGCAAACAGATTCTCGGATATCGGAACAAGCTTCATCGTCTGCCCGCCGAACTCCATGCTCAATTGCCCTTCCTCAACAGCCATCGTCATCGTAACTGGGATGGAGGGCGTCGAGTACTTTCCGGCGATCGCTTCTAGCAGTTCTTTCGAAGGCGTGTACGCAGGCAGCGCTTCGAACTTGAGAGCATCGAACAGTGGAAGAAGGTCGTCTAGCTTGAGTGCAGCCGCTTGCGCCTTGGCTTCGGCCAGAATTTTGTCCGAGACTTTGCCCGAGTTGAGTACCGCTTCAACCAACTTCTTGTCGCGACTGCCGATTCCGTCCAAGAGCAATCGATCCGCGCCTTTCGCGCCACCGGCTAGGACTAGCGAAATGGCTTCGTAGTGGCCATTCATCTGCGCCCAGTCCAGCGGGGAAGCTTTGTAGAAAGTGTCCGCTAAGTTCGGATCAGCGCCGCGCTTGAGCAGTAATTTGATCGCTTCGATCTGCCCGCGGTCGCATGCAAAGGTGAGGGCTGTCGAGTTGTAATGCGTCGCTGCGTTAACATCGACGCCTTCATCTAAGGCCTTGTTGATCGCTTCCAGATTTCCAGATCGAGCGGCGGCCCAAAGCTGCTCGGCTTTCGGGTCTATCGTCGGCTTGGCCGGTGCCTCACCAGAGTCTTTAGCTGGGTCCTGCATGGCTGCAACTGCATGAGAGCTAGTGAAGCCAACGGAACCAAGGCAGAGCAACGCAGATAAAACAATGACAAACTTGCAGGGCTTGTTAATGCCAAAACTCACGCTGGACTGAAACATAGATCGCCTCGGACAGGTTATGGGACAACATGTAACGCAACACCCAAAGAACTCAGGCATAGCTAGCCTAATTAGACACTAACTGCGCAGCCAGCGAGATCCTACTTCCCAAAATTTCTAGTCGTAAACTTGCAGTGGGGGCCGAAACATCAAGAGAAGCTGTACTGCGGATGTTGGCAAGAAGATGGGGGCAAGAAGATGGAGCTTTTGAGTCGCGGAAAATAGCTTCAAAAAAGGATCGAGCGAAGGGGTGAAGTACGCAAAGGAAGAACAAAACGGGTTTCATTCTCCTGCCCTCATTCTCTTGCCTACTTGTTCTAGAGTTTTGAGTTGGACTCGAAACTTCGGGCCGCCTCTGAGTTGGTGATGAAATCAACTGCGGGAAGCAAGCGCGCGGGAGAGTTCAAGAATCGCACGCGCATTGTCTAACAAGCTACTAAAGTCAATTGACGGGTAAGTACCAAACTACAACAAATCAGAAGCGTGGCAGTGAGGAGGGCTATAACCCGCCAGTCGGCTTACCCTTTTTACTCTTGGCCTTCAATTGCGGAATGCCGGTAAGCTGGACAACGGGCGGTCGTTCAGTGACCAAGGTTACTTCGCTCTTAACGCTTCCTTTTTTGAACCAGAATGGCGTCATCCAAGCGTTCTCGCGAATCGGAACTTCAACCAAGACAGTGATGACGGGTGTGTCTTCGGTAATCACGGTGGGAGTGACTATTATCGTCGCAGCTTTGAGTTTTCCTGTGGCCAACAGCTTCGAAGCACAATCAACAGCATCTTGGCTACTGGCACCTGGGACGATGGCACTTCTGGCACCTTCGTAAGATGCCGTATCAACTGTGTGTTGAAGCAAGAGAACTCTGCTGAGTTCAATCATGCCATAGAAGAACAACATCAGAATCGGCATCACCATCGCAAATTCAACGAGTGCCGCGCCACGTTTGTGCATCATGCGACTCCTAATAGGTGATCAACGTAGGTAGCGTGTTTGAAATCGCCTTAAAGGCCTCGGCGAGCTCCGATGGTGTGGTGGCGTGGAAGTGCTTTCCCTTTCCAATTGCGGCAACCTCTTGCATCTTTAGCTGGTTAGCTTCATCCGAAAATGTAACTGTATAGATCGCAATGTTCTGCGAAGCCGCCATACTTGCACAGATGCCGGGATCAATCCCTGACGTCCAATTGCCATCGGTGAGTATCACCATGACGCGCGACGCCCAACTGCGAGCGAAGCGCTTGTCGCTCAGGATGGATGCGCCCTTGAGCATGCCGTCGCCGATGTTGGTCGCTCCACCGTTAAACCTAAGGGTGTGAACGCTCATGCCATTGAAGACGATCGAATAGTCCTCCGAAAGT
>CAYWNG010000110.1:11561-13517 GCA_964458685.1 uncultured Pirellulaceae bacterium | reverse complement strand
CAGACCGCGATCAGCAACTAGTTCCTTGAGTGCGGCGTAAAGATCATCGCGACGCTCCCAAAACAGATCAAAGCCGGTCTCTTCGATCTGCGAAATGGAAAATCGCTGACCGTGGTCTTCGAACTCTTTACAATCCTCGCGGACCACGCGCTGAGCCGAATGGGTGCGTAGGGAGCTTCCAACCGCGAAGAACTCCTTAATAAACTGAGCCATATCAACTTTGCAAAAGCTGGACAACCACTTCAAAATGTCGCGGTCCACGTCAGTCGTCGTGGGAGATCGAAGGTTCAGCGTATCGGAGATAATCCCCGAGACCATGCACAGCGCGATTCCTGGCGTAGGCTCGATTCCAGCAGCTCGAAACTGTCTCGCGACCAAAGTGCAAGTCGATCCCACGGGTTCATTGATGAATCGAATGGGCTGATCCGATCTTAGTGAACCGCCCAATCGATGGTGATCCAGAACTTCGACAATCTCAGCTTCATCGGCTCCCTGAACGGCCTGAGTCAATTCGTTATGGTCGACGAGTATCAACTGCGGCTTGGGTGGATTGATCAAGTCGGATTTCGAAAGCACTCCGAACAATTTGCCGTGATCATCCAGCACTGGAAACAGCTTCTGTGACGAGCGAGCGATTTGAATCCGCGCATCTGCGATAGGAAGCTGCGCAGAGAGCGTCATGCAATCAAAATCGATCGCCGAGGCGATGCGCCGAGCTGACTTGATTCGCATCGTTGTCGTAGCGGTATCGTAGGGACTGCTGATCACGGTCACGTTGTTCAGCTTGGCGAGCTGCATCAAACCGGTAGAAAGTTCATAGCCGCCGGTGATCACCAGCAGCCGCACGCCATGTTCAAGAGCTGGCAACTGAATAGTCGGGCGATTGCCGCTCACGACCAGAATGTGAGTCGTTGTGTATTGGTGCAGCCGTTCGGTGAATCCCTCTGCACTCATCGCGCCGACAACCACCAACATTTCGTCGATAGCATCGGGAGTGACGGCATGCAGTACTTTTCCGTTGAGCACTGAGTTGATTTTGCTGATCGACGACAGGACCAAGCGAGCCTTCATTGGATCAGAATCGCCTTCGAAGATGACCTTCATCAGGTCCAACAAGGTGAGCAGTCCCAAAAACTTGCCATCGCGATCCAAGACTGGCATCGCGCTCAAGTGATTCCCCTGCATCCGTTCGTAGACTTCCGAGAAGACCTCGTCATCGTAAGCAACGACCGATTCACGGCGGCAGATGTCCCCAACCTCGGGTCGTACATCCATGACGATTTTCGGCGGTGGTAAACCTGCTTTGGTCAGCGCGTACTCGGTCCGCGGATTTAAAGTTCCACAACAAGCGGCGATGGCGTTGGGGCGAGTTGTCCGTTGCAAAAGGTCGGCATAAGCCAGTGCAGCACAAATTGCGTCGGTATCTGGATTGCGATGTCCGAAGACGTAAAGGTTCATGTCGAGCTGAGTCAGTTGAGATTGAATCGACTAGCTTCCGCGACTCTTCGCGATAGCTTCTGTAGGCGCACCGACATTCTAACCGACGAATCGATCGACTCTCAGAGCACTTTTTCAGAATCGGAGCAAATTCAAAACCCGCAAAAGGACTAATCGTTCAATTCGGCAAAGTAGCCCTTCCAAACGAAAGGTCCTAAGACACGCTCCGCTGTCAACAATGGCGTTTTCAACGTCGTTGCGGAGTCTTCCAACCAGCAGGGCGGCTCAGCGCTGCTCAACCCCACATGATTTCGCCGAGCTGTGACTTGCGTAGAAGCGAGTAGTTCCGCGAGTCTCGGGCTGGACCCAAAATGGAAAGATGTGAATTGCGAAGGTCGAGCAACTCTTGTGATTCCAGCCGAACTATCGGCTTCGACGGTGCCACTCGCGTACTGCGAAAGACGATCGCCGTGGAATCGTCGCTCAACTTGACACTCGACCCTATCGGGTAAAGCGAAC
>CAYWNG010000110.1:0-11551 GCA_964458685.1 uncultured Pirellulaceae bacterium | reverse complement strand
CGCGGATCAAGGCTCGCACCGCATCCATTTCGAACTGTCCGTGTGCCGTGTGGTACATGATGTATCCCAGGGCGTCGGCAGGATGGTAGTTCCGGGCTTCGGGCATTGGAAAGGGTTGCTGTTTTGTAGTTAGCGTAAGAAATGTGTCGGTGAGGTTGATGATTCGCGCCAGTGGCATAATTCGGTTAGCATTTAGGCCTCGCGGGAATCCATCGCCTCGCGGCGATTCGTGAACCTGCGAGACTACCATGCCGACCTTAGGGTTCAATCCGACGATCGTGTCAACAATATTCGCGCTCATCAAAGGGTGCTGCTGGTACTGCTCCTGGACTTCATCAGGATCTTCACTCGCTTCAAAGCCCATCAGGGAGATATCGTGAAGCATCGCGGCGGTGCCAACAATGTGGCATTCGGCGGGAACCATCCCCATCTCTTGTGCGACAATCATGCACAGCAAAGCCAGTTGTGAAGAACGATCGGCCAGAAGTCGGTTGCTTGCCGATTGCGGTTTGCCGATTGCGTCTGCCAAGGTCACTAAAGCTGCAGCGTTGTCGGTTTGAATATCGCTAACCATTCGTGTGGTCAGCTCGTTGAATTCCATGCTCGTAAAGGCTTGCTTGCCATTTAAGCTGGCGGACATCTCGACGAGTATCTCGGCCGCCATGTCCAAGTTCTCTTCGATGCGTTGGATAACTCCGGCATCGTAAGGTCGAAAGAGCGCGGATTCGTCGAGATCTTTCTCGACCTTCGCGCAAACGGTGGAGATTCCTAACTGAATCCACGCAGCCTTAACAGACTGAGTGAACTCCTCACCTGCATCAGCCAGGTGATCACCGGATTCTGTGAAGATGTCGTACCGGAGCGGTAGCCCTAACTCAAGCTGCGATAGTGGAATCGGCAGCCATTCTGTGAGACCCATGAGAATGCACCTATGAAATCCGACAACTGGGTGCATTAGGAAAATACCTATGCACTTACGTTTAGTTGCGGGGCATGGGGCAGTTCGACGCGAACACCTGCGGCTGGTAATCCTTGAAGGCGAAAACCTAAAGGCGTAACCAGTTACAAGTATCTCTATGGGGCATCTGTCGCCTTGGAATTGAACGAAATGTCAAAGCCATTGGCGACACGATAGATCAAACAATCGCTCAGGATTTGTCGCAAGTCTCGACAGGCCGCTGAAAATTGGCCCTATGGCTCCAATTGCTCGCTGACAAAATCGGCCTTAACGTTTGGAGCGGTTGTGTCAGCAAGCTCAGGGGGGAGGATAAAGGCAGGGGCTACTACGTGGATTCTGCGATCATTCTCATGAAGGCCCTCGAAAGCCTGGCTCATAGAGGCCAACTAGAGACCAGTAGAGGCAAATAGAGGCAACAGAAAACACGCTGGCCAAGAGTTCTTGAACTGACTACTTGGCGTTGGCGATAACGACTGCTTGAGCCGCTCCGCAGTACCGTTTCATGCCTTCGGCCAACCGTTCCACTGCGGCATGACTGCGTTTCTTAGCAGCGTCAGACGTTGGCGTATAGATGATGGCGATAAGATGTCGATCCGTCGGTTCGATCTTCCCAGCCATAGAATCCTTGATGGGAGTTCCAACAGGGCGCATCGGTTCAACGCTGCGATCATAGACTGTGATCAAATCAGTCAGGTCGATAGCATGCCCAACCGAATTGAAGACAAACTGTTCGCCAGCCTTGCCATGATCGATTAGAAGATTGTCAGAGCACTTTCCGACGGACAAAAGCGAAATCGGAAGGTTGCAGGAAAGGCTGACAGCGTTCAGCAAGTCCACAGGCCCGTTGATAGAGGGCAAAGCTCCATCGGTGGTTGCACAGCGAAGCAGATATTCTTGTGCAGGCTTACTACGGCCCGAAGCTTTGAATTTTCCGTGTCGCAGCATCTGCCTTACTTCACTACATTGCTGCTCCCATTCAGGCTGCTGGGATTGTAGAGCAGCGGTTCGGGCCACCTCATCGCAGAAGGCTCGCAGTTCGTCGTTGGCCGCGACTACATCAACGTCAACGACTTCGACGACGCCAACGACTAGCTTAGCTTTCAACTGCTCGGCAATGTCAACGCGAACTGCCATAGCTTAGGTATCGAAGTATCCTGGGTGGACCGCCTTCAGCGCTTCGGTAACCTTGGCAACGGCGAACTTGATCTGCTGCTCGGTGTGCGTGCAGTTGATAAAGAATCGCAGTCTCGCAGCGGCTTCTTCAACGGCTGGATAGAGAATCGGTTGAACGTTCACTCCAGCTTCGAACATTTTGCGGGAGACCATTAGCGCGTGAAGCGAGTTGCCGGTGATTACAGGAATGACTGGCGTCTGATCGGAATCGCCGGTGTTCAGTCCATTGCGTTTAGCTTCGCTCAGGAACAAAGCGGCTCGTTGTCGCAAAATCTCAACTCGCTCGGGATGCGCCTTGAGGCAATTCAGCGAAGCTAACGCAGCAGCGGTGTTCGTCGGCGAGAGACCTACGCTAAAGACGAAGCCAGGAGCGGTGTACTTCAGCAGTTCGATCAGCGCCTGACAGCCAGCGATGTAACCACCGCAACTGCCGTAGGACTTGCTGAGTGTTCCCATCCAAATATCAACGTCGGTCGCCTTAACTCCGAAGTGCTCAGCAATGCCGCGTCCCGTCTTGCCCATCGTACCGGCCGAGTGAGCTTCGTCGACCATCAGCCAAGCTTGATGTCGATTCTTGACATCGATGAATTTAGGCAGTTCAGGGAAGTCGCCATCCATGCTGTAGACGCCTTCGATCACCACTAAAATGCGCCGATAGCTGGCCCGGACTTCATGCAGAATTGCGTCAAGCGACTGCCAATCGTTGTGTGGGAAGGGACGTCGACGAGCGCCGGAAAGGATTGCTCCCTGCACAATACTGTTGTGCGAGAGGGCGTCGTGGAGAATCAAATCTCCTGGACCTACCAAATGGCCGATCGTTGTTTCGTTAGTCGCGTGCCCGCCAACCATGACTACCGCGTCTTCGACACCAATCCAATTAGCGATCGCCTTCTCAAGGTCGCGGTGAATCGGTTTTTCACCGCTCACCAAACGCGATGCGCTAACGCTGGTTCCATATTGTTCGGCGGCCTTTTGGACGGCAGAAACAACATCGGGATCGCCAGACATTCCGAGGTAGTTGTACGAAGCAAAGCTAATCAGTTGACGCTTGCCAATTTGAGTCGTATCGCGAACCGTACCTTCGTGGACTGAGAAGTATGGGTTCGGTACACCAGTCATGGCAAACTGTGTTTGAGTTCGCTTGAGTCGACGATACTCGGGCAACATGTCGAATTGGTAGTCTTCGGGTTGCACTTGGCGGCTATCGATTGGCTTGAGCCCCGTTTCGGTAGGCACCAAGCTTCGTCGAATGCGTTTCTTGCCCATGTGCTTCTCGATTGCTTCGGCAACCTCGCGCACTGTTTCAATTTCCTGAAGCACGTTTTCGGGGAATCGTCCATCGAACGTTTGCTCGAGCGAATGCGCGATCTGCATCCGCTCTAGACTGTCCAGACCAAGGTCCAGAACGATGTTCGTGTCGATCTCCAATTGCTTGGCGCGTTCCTGTGCAACGGCGCGAATCGCATCCATCACAATGTCTACGATTTCATGGTCTGGTTGACCAGCAACCGGTGCGGTTCCGCCAACTGGCTTAGCCAAGGAGCCTGTCGTGCCCCACGAGTGCGAAGTCGAAGCGGCAATCATCGGTTCGCTGTCAGGAATCTCTAGTTCCCACGAGCGCCACTGAGCAACTATCTTCAGCGAGCCGTTCGAGAATAGATCGCGGCAAGCGTGACGTTGGATCTTGCCGCTGCTTGTTCGAGGCAATGTGCCAAAGCGAACCAAGACGACTGCGTCCGGCGGCAACTCATGCTGCAAGGTTACTTCGCGCCGAATCGCCTTGATCACCTCTTCCCAATTGGTGTCTTCCGCTCGTTTTTGAACTTCCGCGCAAATCACCAACCGCTCACGCTCTCCCGAATTCTCAGCGAAAGCTGCGGTCAAGCCGCTCTGCATAATCTCATGCGCTTGCTCAACGGTTTGTTCGATGTCCTGCGGATAGCGATTGACACCGCGGACAATGATCATGTCCTTAAGGCGACCAGCGACGTACAGTTGACCTTCATGCAAGAAGCCCAAATCGCCAGTCCTCAAATACGGACCACTGCCATCGGAAGTCATCGCACCAAATGTATTCACAGTTTCTTCTTCGCGTTCCCAGTAGCCCTGGCCAACGCTTGGGCTTTTGACCCAAACTTCGCCGATCTCATCGGGTTGCAAAGGACGGAAAGTGGTTCCGTCGACGATCAAGATTTCCTCACCTGGCAACACGGCTCCGCTGCCCACAAGTTCTCGAGCGTCTGGATCGCTTGCGCTGCATGCTACTACCCGTCCCAAGTCAAGTTGCTTGGAATCAAACGTTTGCAACACGGGTGGTTCCTGCTGCGGCCCACCTGTGACGATCAAGGTCGTCTCAGCCATGCCATAACAAGGCAAAAAGGCTGCAGGATTAAAGCCAACCTTGGAGAAGCGTTCGCTAAACTGACGAAGCGTCGAAGCTCGGATAGGTTCGGCACCATTGAAGGCCGTCTTCCAACTGCTCAGGTCTAAACCCTTGAGTTCGTCGTCGGAAATCTTGTCGACGCAAAGCTGGTAGGCAAAGTTCGGTCCACCACTGGTCGTAGCCTTGAATCGCGCGATCGTCTCTAGCCACCGAATTGGCTTTTGAAGAAACGTCATCGGGCTCATCAAAACCACAGGTCGTCCCATGAAAAGCGGAGCAAGAATGCCGCCAACCAGACCCATGTCGTGGTACGTAGGCAGCCAGCTCATTCCGATCGATTCTTGGTTGGCGTTGAAGGCAACCATGATCAGTTCGCAATTTCGAACCAAGTTGCCGTGCGAGAGCATCACGCCTTTGGGCTGACCGGTGGAGCCCGATGTGTATTGCAGAACAGCCAAATCATCTGGACTGATGCTCGGTTGCTTCCACTGAGCGGTGTAGTCTTCAGGCAAAGCGTCGGAGGCGATGATCGAAATCGACTCCCATTCAACCCAGTTCTCGTCGGCTTCGATTTGTTGGCGGACGTATTCGTTTGTCAAAGCCAGTTGGACTTGGCAATCCTTGGCAATCCCATGAATTCGTTGGCCTTTGCGATTGCGCCGCGGTGGGAAAGCTGGAACGGCTGTTGCACCAGCGTACAAGCATCCAAAAAATCCGACAACAAAATCCAATACCGGCGGATAGACCAGCAAAACTCGCTGGCCAGTCGCGTTCAGCTTTTGCAGGTATCCTGCCAGCTTGCGAGCCGCCGCATCCAATTGCGCGAAAGTTAGACACTGGTCCTTAGTCGGATCAATGCCGTCGGTGAAGTAATAAGCTGGTTGGGATGGTCTTACCTTGGCCCAATGCTGAAGCACCCCGACTAAGTCGTTTCGCGGGGGCTGCGAGCCGTGTTTACCGAATATCTCACGGAAATGTGCTTCGGTAACGCCAAAACCTGAATCTAGTGCATGCATCGCTTGTATTGGAAAACTACTCGTAACGGCGGTTTCCATTGCTATTGTCTGAAAAAGAAGCTTATACTGTGGCCTGATTGCCGGGCATATGCAAGTCAGGGTTAAAATTTACTGTTCATCTGTACACTACTCGCGCAATGCACAGTCTGCTCATTTATCGAGTCATCTGCAACGGTAACCGGGAAGAATCGGCAATTATGACAGCTTTTCACTCAAATAGCTCGGGTAATTAGCGATTTCGAGGGCAAATCATCCAAGCATGTCCATCTCGCCTCAGCAACTCGAGCAGTTGATCACGACTTCACTGGAGTCTCGGCGGAGCGCCTACGCTCCGTACAGCCGCTTCCAAGTGGGCTCGGCAGTCCTGGGCAGCAACCAGAAGATCTATGGCGGTTGCAACGTTGAAAATGCTTCGTACGGACTGACAATCTGCGCCGAGCGAAATGCTGTTTTTTCGATGGTAAAGGACGGCTGCCAGCAGATTTTGGCAGTCGCAATCGCACTACCGGGAGGCGGGCCGCCCTGCGGTGCTTGCCGCCAAGTGCTGGCCGAGTTTGGCCGTGACTTCCCTGTCTATCTGATCGACTCGGAAACCGGAAGCGTGGCGGCAGAGTGGAATATCGAGAAGTTGATTCCAGTCGCTTTTCGTCCGGACAATCTATCAAATCCACCCAAGTAGCTTGAATCCGGCGTTCGGAGGGCAGCTCGCCTCTCTCCCATCTAACCCAGGTTAACATCTCGATTCCGTTCGTACCGATTATTCCGAATCTTCCAAATATTTGGACCTGTTGCTGCCGATAAGCACGGTTGTAACGAGTTTTCGGGCAATAACGACATCGCACGTCGAACCGATCCAAAGCGACTGACACTCGCCAGGACGACAACGAGCAGGTCGAGCCGTTTTACACCTTCGAAGAATATTCGTCGGAACCTCAACAGTCAGCTTGGCGCTGGTTTAAGGGTCTGACGGCCGAACACGGACCAAGTGCCGGTGGAGAGAAATCAATGAGAATGCTCAGTGGAATGCACTGGCTGACGGTGGGGCTAGCTCTCCTCGTAAGTGCTCACGGATTTGGAACCAAGACTGCCAACGCTCAGTCGCCTATGACGGCTGAGTCGCCTAAGAGCATGGCTTTCCCTGGTCCAGCACCAGCCGGCTGTGACACCTACTATGATGACGGTCAAGGAATGCTTGGAACAGGCCTGCTGCGAGGTCCATTCGGAAGCCGTTACAACGGCAACGACGGTGGAGTGCTCGGTGGCGGCTTGGTCAGCGACGGCTCCAGCTACGGTGCTGGTGGCGGCGGCATGGGCGGTGGTGCTGGCGGCGGCATGGGCTTGCGTGGCCGTCTGGCAGGAATGTCTGGCGACGCCAGCCTAATCAGCGGCAACGTGCTTCGTCGCATCATGGGACCATTCGCACCCTATGCCGATGGACAAGGCTCACAACGCTGGTTCGACGTTTACGCAGGTACTCTAGCGTTCACGCGAAAGAGCGGCTTCGGCGGAATTGGCTCGACTCAACAAGTTTTTGAGACCGGACAATACCTAACAACAAATGTGATTAGTTCGGTCGGTGCTGGTACACCTGCTGTACCACCGCCGAATGCGTTCACACCTGGCGTTGTTGCTCAACCAGGGCCAGCCGCCCTTCGCGTATCCGACCTGGATATGGATAAGGTGCGTTTCGGGCTAGAACTGATTGGCAACATCCAAACTGGTCCGGGAGCCAACGTTGAAATTCGCTACTTTGGATTGAATAAGTGGACCGATGTCGCGTCTGTTCGCAGAAATCAATTCGACTTGATGAGCGTCTTCAGCCAGTGGGGCACCGCGCCTGCCCTCGGTTTCGATGACACCGACCGCTCAGGCATCCACACCATTGCCTATACCTCCAAGTTCGACAACGGTGAAGTCAATTACCGTCGTCGTTGGGTTGGTCAGAATCCAGCCTTCCAAGGTTCGTGGCTAGGAGGTATTCGATACTTCGAACTGGACGAGGTGTTTTCCTTTAGTGCAGTTGGAAGCCGCAATAACACCTTCAACTTCGACCAATTGAGATTCTTCAACATGGACACACGAACACGCAACCACTTGGTTGGTGCTCAGATTGGTGGAGACCTCTGGGTCAACCTGATTCCAGGTGTTGCGTTGGGAACGGAACTTAAGGGCGGTATCTACAATAACAACGCTAACGTAGATACGATTGTGGTATCGAACTCGATCCAACGAGCCCAAGAGAACCTTGAGAAAGATCGCGCCGCCTTCATGGTTGAGTTCAACGCTCAAGCAATCTACCGCTTGACCTACTCATGGACTTTGAGGGGTGGTTACAACTTGCTGTATGTTGACAATGTCGCCTTAGGGCCTGACAACTTCAACCCACGAATCACGACTGCTGTACCTGTTGGTGGTGGTAATCCTCAGATCGTCAACTTCGGTGTGAATCGCGACCCATACATCAACGCAACCCGCGAAGTCCTTTACCATGGATTCTCGTTCGGTGCCGAATTCATGTGGTAGCAAGTTATTTAGCCGATTCGGCTAGCTGCGAGTTCGCAAAAACCAAAAGGGTCAGCTCAAAAAGCTGGCCCTTTTTTCGTTTGCTGCCCGCGTAGTCTAGCGACTAAGGCCAGCCACCTTATAATCTGCCAATCCAAACGGTCGACTGCGGTATCGATTGGCTCCGAGCCAGAATTTCGATCCTGAGCGTCGATCTACAGTACTTTTCGTCGCTGGTGAACTCAGCGACGCTTGGCAGCATGCCAATGTACCAACTTGAACAAATACGTCAGACTACATGGTCGCTAGGAAACGCTGAGACCATGATTCGAATACCCGCGCCATAGGAAATGTGATGAGCCAGCCAGAGAGAACGGTCATTATCGGAAGCGGCCCCGCAGGTTTTGCGGCTGCGATTTATGCAGCTCGAGCCAATCTAAAGCCGCTGCTTTTCGAAGGTACTGTCAAGCCTGAGATGATCCCATTGGGACAATTGGCCTTCACCACCGAAGTTGAAAACTATCCGGGCTTTCCGTTCGGCAACATTCGGGCCTTCATCGAGAGTGCTGTCGACAGCGATCGGCATTGGAATCTTCCTCCCGTTCCCAAAGGCCATGAAAAAGATGGACAGCCGCACTACGCTGTACAAGGCGTCGAGCTGATGGAGTTGATGAAGCAACAAGCCATCAATTTTGGTACCCGCATCGTCAGCGACGATATTGTCGACGTCGATTTCTCGGGTCCTGTTCACAAAGTCATACCCGGCGACGGCGCTCCTGTTGAAACCAAGACTGTGATCATCGCTACGGGTGCGCGAGCCAACTGGTTGGGGCTGCCCTCCGAAGAAAAATACAAGAATCGCGGCGTCAGCGCCTGTGCCGTTTGCGATGGAGCGATCCCGATCTACCGCCGTAAGCCTCTCGCGGTCATCGGTGGTGGAGATACGGCGATCGAAGAAGCTGCCTACCTCGCGAACCTTGAAGGTGCCGACACGATCTACTTGGTGCACCGTCGCGATACGCTTCGCGCTAGCAAGGCCATGCAAGATCGCGCATTCAAACATCCGAAAATCAAACTAGTTTGGAATAGCGTTGTCGACGAAGTCCTGGGCGACGAAAAGCAAGTCACCGGAATCAGGCTCAAGTCAACCGTAGATGGTTCGATCAGCGACCTTCCTGTGGCTGGGATGTTTGTCGCCATCGGTCACACTCCAAACACTTCCTTCCTCAAAGGCAAGTTGGAGATGAACGACGCTGGCTATCTCAAATGGACCAAGCCATTCCGTACCAACACCAGCGTAGAAGGCGTGTTCGCGGCTGGCGACGTTGCCGACGACTACTATCGTCAAGCGATTACCAGCGCGGGAACGGGCTGTATGGCCGCGTTGGATGCCGAGCGATTTTTGGCTCACTAAAGTTTCACAGCCTCGGCTGAACTTTTGAACCGACGCGACAGAACCGATGCGACAGAACCGACGCTTTGGAAAAAAAGTCGCTTTGAAAATTGGCTAACGAGTTTTTTACTAGAAAGTTACGTTGATGAGCAGCAACGCTTCTAAATTGCCTTGGATATCGGTAGCCGTCGCTCGTGAAGCGGCCAGCATTGGTCAGCAAATCGAAGTCCGCGGCTGGGTGCGCACACGGCGCGATAGCAAGGGCGGCTTTAGCTTCATCGAGATCAACGATGGAAGCTCGATGGGCAACCTGCAAATCGTCGCTCAAGCTACGCTGGAAAACTACGAATCCGTAATCAGCTCGTTATCAGTCGGCAGTTCCATTGTCGCTTCTGGCACTCTGAAGGCCAGCGAAGGCAGTGGCCAAGCGACCGAGCTTGCTGCCGACGAAGTGCGTTTGATTGGCGACGCACCGGCTGATTTTCCGCTCCAGAAGAAGCGTCACACCTTTGAAAAACTCCGCGAGTGGGCTCACCTTCGCCCACGAACCAACTCGTTCGGCGCGTTAGCTCGTGTTCGCAACCGTTTGGCATTTAGCGTTCACCAGTTCTTCCAAGAGGAAGGCTTCTATTACGTGAACACACCTATCATTACAGCCAGCGATTGCGAAGGCGCCGGCCAAATGTTCCGAGTTACGACTCTGCCGCTCGACAACCTGCCCATCAAGGAAGGCAAGATCGATAATTCGAAGGACTTCTTTGGCAAGCCTTCTTTCCTCACCGTTTCAGGACAACTGGAAGCTGAAACCTACGCAACTGCGCTAGGCCGTTGCTACACGTTTGGTCCAACTTTCCGCGCCGAGAACAGTAACACGAGTCGGCACCTGGCCGAGTTCTGGATGATCGAACCCGAAGCCGCCTTTTACGAGCTGAGCGACAACATGGCGCTGGCCGAACGTTTCATCAAGCGGCTGCTGAAAGATGTGTTAGCTTTGTGCGCTGAAGACATGAGCTTCTTTGATGAACGCGTTCAACCAGGTTTGCTCGATTCGTTGAAGCTGGTTCTTGAAAAGCCGTTCCAGCATCTGAGCTACACCGAAGCCGTTGATATCTTGCTCAGCAGCGGCCAGAAGTTTGACTACCCCGTGGCCTGGGGCACCGATCTGCAAGCTGAACACGAACGCTATCTCACCGAAAAGCACGTAGGCGGCCCGCTGATCCTGTACAACTACCCCAAGACGATCAAGCCTTTCTACATGCGCTGCAACGAAGACGGCAAGACAGTTGCTGCCATGGACGTTCTGGTTCCCAACGTCGGCGAGATCATCGGCGGCAGCCAGCGTGAAGAACGCTTGGATGTGTTGCTCGCCCGCATGAAGGAGATGGATCTTCATGAACAGAATTACTGGTGGTACATCGACCTACGCAAGTACGGCTCGGTTCCACACAGCGGCTTTGGACTGGGCTTTGAACGCGTCGTTCAGTGGATCACCGGCATGACCAACATCCGCGATTGCATCCCCTTCCCGAGAACGCCCGGCTCGGCTGAATTTTAGAAGCGCCCGAACCCTCAACCCCTCACCTTCCCGCGCATGCGTGTGCTCGGTGATTCACCGAGCTTTTGCTATGAGAGATTGAGTCTTCTCGTAGGCCTCAGCTGCTACGGAACTACCGACTTCAGCGATGCGGATGGGAAAGCCAGACGGACCTGCGAGGAAGATGAAAAGGAATTCGTCCGTCATCGTTACGCGATCCACCGCGTCCCAGCGGTATTCTAAGTAACCCGTAGGGCTATCGCAAATCAACAGTTGATCGTTGATTTTCAATCGGTAGACGCCCAGCGCCTTGTGGTAGGAGGACTCGAGCATTTGCTTGTTCATATAGCGCCGGACCCGAGCATCAAATCTCTTAGGAGCGATCACAACCCAGGCCGCTATACCAACAGCGAATATCGCTACCATCGAGTACGAAATACCGAATCGATACCAGAACACCGCAAACACTGGCAGCAGCACGATAGGCAACACCCAACGCGTCTGATTGCGCACTCGTTGGTGCGAAGCGGAGTCTTTGTAGTATTGCTCAGAAAAAGCGAGCCCCTCAGACTCAGAAACGGTGAACTTAAGC
>CAYWNG010000109.1:0-13738 GCA_964458685.1 uncultured Pirellulaceae bacterium | reverse complement strand
GCAAGATTTCAAGGATTGAATATTAAGACAGCACGAAAGAAATTTGAAACGCTAATCGTCGAACAGTTCTTGAACCGCAGTCGCAAGTTTTGACGTTGCAAAGTTTCTGGGTTTTCGGACCGAAGGTCCAGCAATTTACCTAGCCCAGCCCATCGGGCTGGGTGATGAAGCATGAGTAGATTGAGGGCCAACGGCCCGACGGTTTGCAGTCAAACCGTCGGGCCGTTGGCCCTTTGTTTTCTCGCGAATCACGAACCCAGCCCTACAGGCTGGGCTAGGTAAATGAACAGGGCTTCGCCCCTAAAACCATTGCGGCTTAGCGTATTCGCGGGCTAAAAACACTTCTACGTAGCGAAACTGCTAACCGCTAGACGTCCAGGTTGCGGACATCAAGGGCGTGCTTCTCGATGAATTCACGACGAGGCTCAACCTTGTCGCCCATCAAGACGCGGAACATCTCATCGGCAGCCGCTGCGTCGGTCAGAGTGACTTTGACGAGCGTCCGATTGGTCGGGTCCAGCGTTGTCTCTCGAAGCTCTTCGGGATTCATTTCACCCAGACCCTTAAATCGAGTCAACTGCATGCCTCGTTCACCGGCGGCTCGAATCGCTGGAAGCAGCGAACGCAGGTCGTCGATGCCACTTCGATTCTCTTCGCGATGAAGATGGAATTTCGACTCGGTGCTACCCGTGCGTTGTTCAGGGATCAAATCGCCGACTGCAAAGCCGATTTCGAACAGATCCTTCAAGCCGGTATTGATCGACTTGACTTCATGCATTTCGACATAGTGAGCCAGCAACGGCAAGTCAGCATCTTCGGCACCAGCGGTTGCAGAAGCTTGTGCAGCTTGAGCTTTAGCCTGGCTGTCGAGTGTGATCTTGTTGGTTTGAATAAAGCTGTCCAGCGATTCACGAGTCTGGAACCAGTGAAGTTCCTTACCAACGCTCAACAAAAAGATCGGCAGTCGTTTCGTCTCTGGGTCCATGCGGCCCGCATGGTCTTTCAAGCTAATTCCGCGACGCTCCAAAGCGATCAAGGCGTCCTCCATTGCAGCGAGCGTCTTGCACAGGCGTCGCATTTGATCACCTTCGACGCGTACACCAGTATCCGATTCTAGCCAACAATCCGTAAGACCGCGCTCCAGCAATTGACCCTTCATCACTTCGTCGGTTTGCACGTAGTAACGCGACTTACCACGGACGACGCGATAAAGGGGCGGTTGAGCCAAATAGACGTGGCCACCGGCGACCAAGTGATACATTTGTCGATAGAAGAAGCACAGTAGCAATGTACGAATGTGCGAACCGTCGACGTCGGCGTCGGTCATGATGATGATCTTGTTGTAGCGACGCTTACTGACGTCTTGATCATCGCCAATCCCACAGCCAATCGCTTGGATCATCGACTTGACTTCTTCGTTAGCCAAGACCTTATCATCGCGGCTCTTGTAGGCGTTAATGATCTTACCGCGAAGGGGAAGAATCGCTTGGAAGTCGCGGAAGCGACCACCTTCGGCGCTACCACCAGCCGAATCACCTTCCACCAAGTACACTTCGCACTCTTCCATCTTGCTGCTGATACAGTCTCGCAGCTTGCCCGGCAAGCCACCGCCGCTGAGCGCGCTCTTGCGCTGCCGTAGCAGTTCTTTAGCCTTCCGTGCGGCTTCGCGAGCCTCGCAAGCAATCAAGCCTTTCTTGACGATTGACTTGGCACTCTTCGGATTCTCTTCCAAGTACTTCTGGATCGCTTCGCCGACAGCCGTGTTGATAATGCCTTCGACTTCTCCGTTACCCAGCTTTGTCTTGGTCTGACCTTCGAACTGCGGATGAGGCACTCGAATACTGATGACAGCCGTTAGTCCCTCGCGGAAATCCTCGCCTGTGGGCGCAAGATTCTCAAGCAGGTTTTCCTTCTTGCCATAGGTGTTCAGTGCTCGGGTCAATGCGGATCGAAAACCCGAAACGTGAGTACCGCCTTCGATCGTGTGAATGTTGTTGACGTACGATTGCACGTTTTCGGTGTACTCGCCGGTGTACTGCATGGCGACTTCAAAGCTTACGCCATCACGTTCGCCTTTCATCACCAAAACGTCGGGGTGAATTGCGTCGCTGGCGCGATTGAGGTGCTGAACAAACTCCTCGATGCCCTTTTCGTAATAGAATTCGTCGCCCTCACCGTTGCGTTCGTCGTGGAAGCGAATTCGAACGCCGCTGTTGAGGAAGGCCAGTTCCTGAAGCCGCTTGTACAACACGTCGTAGACAAACTTGGTGTTCGGGAAGATATCGCCGTCAGGTTTGAAAGTCGTCTTTGTTCCATTCTTGCTGGTGGCGTGTCCCTTGAGCACTGGACCGGTCGCCACACCACGCTCGTAACCTTGAGTCCACACATGACCTTCACGGCTGACTTCCACTTCGCACCATGCGGAAAGGAAGTTACAGACCGTCACGCCCACACCGTGCAGACCGCCGGAGGTTTGGTAAGCCTTTTTCTCGAACTTACCGCCGAACTTCAAGACCGTCATCACACCTTCCAGCGTGCTGATGTCGCGTTGCATCTGTTCGCTAAGCTGTGGGTGACGTGCTACCGGGATGCCTCGACCATCATCTTCCACGGTAACTGAGCCGTCGGTATTGATTTGAATTGAGACTGTCTTGGCGTAGCCCGCCATGACTTCGTCGATCGAGTTATCCACGACTTCGTAGACCAAGTGGTGAAGGCCTTTCAGCGTCGTGTCGCCGATGTACATACTTGGCCGAGCTCGTACGTGCTCCATGTCGCTTAGGTGCTTAAGCGAATCCGCATCGTAAGAATTTCCGCTCGACAGGGTGATCTCTTCGTCCGGTGAATTCGATGAATTGTCGTCAGCCATTTTTCGATGCCAGTATGAGGCTAGAGGATCAGATCTTCGCCCGAAAAAAACAGCCTTTTCACATCCTCGAAACGCTGTTCGAGAACGCTGAAATGAGCCCGTTTTTGACGGCAGTTTTGAACGTTCAGAGTTTATCCGAAATGGCCCGTTTTGACTGGCCCAAATGGGCACTTTCGAGGCACTTTTTTGACCTGTCCCCAAGCCCCCCAAACTCACTTTAATCCGCCTTTTCAGGACGCTTTGACGGAGCTTGGAAATGAAGAAAAACTGGGGTTCGCGAGCGTCTTGGCTCGTGGGCTGAAAACTCAGGCCTGCAAGCCAGTTTTTCGGCCCTATGTTTGGACTCGCTCACCAAAGAAACTTGAGCTAGCCGTGAAGCGGCTTGAGTCTTCGAGAATGGGACAAGCAGGGTTGGAAAGTAGAGGCAAGCAGGCACGTGTGAATCATGCTAATCCGGCTGCATCAGCCTCTAAGCTTTGGCCTCTAAGCTTTGCCCTCTCTTTGCCCTCTAGACTTGATTGGCTTTTAGCTCGGCCAACGAATAATGCGTGTCGCGCCAGCTAATCCCATCGTTGCGGAGAGTTAAGTACATCGCTCGCCACTGAACGTACAAGATCAACAGCACTCCGATGGGATGTCCAATCGAAACCAACGACGTGATCCGCATCCAGTAAGCGATTCGAGCGGACATCCCGACCAAGGTAAGGCATGTGAGCGCGTAGGCCAACTGCTCCCAGCCTCGAGTGAAGATGAGTGCAACAAAGGGCCAAATGTGCGTCAACAAAAGAGCCGCGGCACCTAACACCACGATGCTCACACGATAGTTCACGCCCGAAAACGCATTCTTCTCTAAGCCAACGATGGCCTCTCGCATCGAACTGTACCAAGGCACTGCTATCACGCCTACTCCGTGCGCCGTGTCCTGCCGAAAGCCCGCCGTCTTGATGATCTTGCCGAGCATCATGTCGTCGTCGGGTCGCATGCGAATCGCTTCATGTCCGCCAATTTTCTCATAGGCAGACTTACGAACCAAATTGAAGGCACCGATGCCGACGTACCGCGAGCTGTTGGGGTCTCGAGCTTTCCAGGGCTTGAAGTAGGCGCAAAACATGCTGATGAACGTTACAACAAACAGCTTGAGACCAATCCCAGGCATCTCAATTCCTGGAGTTACCGCCAGATGGTCCAACTGAAAATGGTGAACATAGCTGATGGCTCGTCGCAACGTACTGGGCTCGAAGGAGATATCCGCATCCGCGAATAACAGCCACTGCCCGCTTGCCATACGTGCGGCTTGATGCAAAGCGTTATTCTTCCCCAACCAGCCCTGCGGCAGTTCCTGAATGTGAACGACGCGAAGCTGTTCGTGCTTTGCGGTCATTCGAGTGAGTATCTCGCCTGTGGAATCCGTCGAGCGATCGTTGACGGCGATAAATTCGATGTTGGGATAGTCGATCTCCAAAAGTGAAGTCAGCGCAGCTTCGATGTGCTTCTCTTCGTTTCTTGCTGGTACGATGACCGATATTCGCTCGAGCTGATCCGACTCCTCGCTCCAATCGCTAAGCCATACGATACTCTGCAACCCCAACAGTAAGTGCGCGGTCAGCAGGATGGTGAGTGCAAGAATTCCGAAGGCCAAGTAGGTCATGCGTTTACTTTGCTAAATATCGACTGAGCAGATCTAGGTTGTATGCGAATGTCTCGCTTTTGATGACTCGCTTCACGTCAGGTCGTTTGTGGTAGATCAACCGATCCTCCTCTACCCAGGCGCCTCGACCGTCGAGAGCTTCGATTACCTTTAGAATCTCAGCATCAGTGGGTTTCTTGATGTTGCGGTCCCCGTCGCTACTCTCAGAACGTTTGGAGGCTTGCCACTTCGCGGTAGTCAGTCGATCGAGTCGCTTCTGCAACGAGTCGATCGAGCTTCCCACGATAAAACCGTAGTGCGTAGGCAAGTCATCGGGTTCGTAAGTCAGTCGATACTCGCGAGTCATGTACAACGGTCGATTGCTCTTTAGCTCGTAAAATCTTGCCAACTTGCCCGGTTCAATCTGACTGCGCTTTAGGTATTCCAACGCTCGAGGGAGCGTTTCCAAGTAGCGTTTGTCCCCCGTGATTTCGTAGACTCGCATCAAGCTACGAATAATCTCCTGCGATTCACTTCCCGAGATCGCGGGAGGTTCGAACTTACGAGCCCACACCGGTTCCATTTCGAAGTTGTACTGCTGAGCCCAAGCGGGCTGCGGCTCGGGCATTTGAGCGAGCAAGAGAAAGTCGGCTGTTCGAAGAGCCGCTTGGCGATACCGTGGATCATCGGGGTAAGCCTGGGCGGCCAAAAGCAGCGTATCGATAATGCGAGAGATGTTGTTATCGTTGAGCGTATAGAACCACCAGTAGTCGCCGCCGGGATACTCTTTCGGCCACGACTCAGGATACGTTGCTTTCGAGACTTTGTATTGACTAGCGTCGATCGGTTTTTCAAAGGCTTGTGCAAAGCCTCCGTTGGGAAACTGACTTTTCAGAATCGACTCCAAAGCGAACAAAACTGCTTCATGGACTTTGGCATCGCTAAACTTGGTTGCCTGATCATAAGTGATCAAGAATCGAACCGCGGACTGTGTCTTGTCATCATCGAAAGTTGAGATGTTGCGAGCCTTCTTACCGGCTGGACCATCGTCGCGATAGGCTAGCTTCCGACGCAGCTCTTCACCAAAGTCGATATGATCCTGCCAACCGCCGCTGTGCAGTTGGCCTCGAACCAAGCAATGCGCTGCGTCGCGAGCGGCCGAGAGCAACGATGGTTCACCAGTTCTCTCGTAAGCTTGCAAGTAGGCCATTCCGACCGCAGGCGTTCCCGGTGGTTGTACCCACACCGTTTTCGAATCCGCGATGCCTTCTCCTTCGCGGAATTTCATGTCCTCGCTAATTCGATAGACATAGCCACCCTCGACGGCAACCTGAGCGTGAAAAAAGTTCGTGGCTTTCAATAAAGCTTGGCGAGCTCGCGATTGCAGGTCGTTCACTGGACACTGTGACGAAGTTGACTGTAATTCAGTTGACTGTGGCGCAGTTGACTGTGAATGGGCCGATTGGACAAAGGCACACCACAGCATGCAACAGACAATGACGATTCTTGGTGTAGATCTCAGCATATGGAACCTTTCGAGAGCGACTTATCATAGCAGGCTCGCGAAAGTACGTTAACTTAGTTGGCTTTCTCGTTTGCGACAATAACTTGTGGCCGCACTAATTCGCGATAACTCGCGAAAGCCAGATCAGATGTCTTTCGACTATAATCTCCACTTCCCTCCACTCATCTCAAAGAGACACACCATGAAACGACCTACTTGCCGTACTACTCTACTTCTTTTGTTTGCATCACTCTCTGCCGGCATCTTGCGTGCCGACGATCCCTATACGGAAAAACCCGGAACCGAAGGCAATGGTAACGTCGTTGTCGGGCCGGATTACCCAATCGATCCCGACTTGACCGACAAGGGGAATCCACAAGGCAAGCAGTTCGAATTCACCATGAAACTTGCGGATAGCAAGATTTTTCCAGGCACAGATACAACGCTAGATCCCAAAAAGAATGTGCGTACCGAACGCAAGATCTTTGTGTATGTTCCGGCCGCCTACAAGGATGGAACGAAAGCACCGATCTTGGTAACCATGGATGGCCCAAGCAATCTGAAGCTTGTTCGCAATGCTTTGGACAATCTCACCATTTCCAAAGATCCCAATCGCAAGCTACCGGCCTTCATCGTCATTTCCGTCGAGAATGGCGGCAACGATGGCAAAGGTAGCGAGCGGGGGCTCGAGTATGACACGATGTCCGACCGCTATGCGAGATTCATCAATGATGAAGTTCTGCCAGCGGTACTCAGCAACGCAAACATCAAGGCGGCCTATCCCAAAATCGCATTCACCGACAATCCGTGGGGACGTGGAGCGATGGGATGCAGTTCCGGTGGAGCCGCAGTGCTGTCGATGGGCTGGTTCCGTCCCGACCTCTTCCGCCGCTTGATTACCTATTCGGGCACATTTGTCGATCAGCAAGATGATGACGCTCCCGAAGAGGCCGCCTATCCACTGGGCGCTTGGGAGTATCACTCGAGCATGAAGTTGATTGAAAAGACTGAGAAGAAGCCGCTACGAATCTTCACTCACGTTTCCGAGATGGATTTGCGAGCCAACGATCCCGAGGAGACGTATCACAACTGGGTTATGGCCAACGAGCGAACTGCGGAAGCACTCAAGGCAAAAGGCTATGACTATCGCTATGTTTTCAGCAAGGCATCCAAGCACTGCGACGGCAACGTCTTTCAGCACACTCTGGCTGACACGTTAGTCTGGATGTGGCGCGGCTATCACGATTAAGCTACAGGCCGCGAGCTGCGAGTGTTGGTAGGTCAAACTCCTGACGAGTTTGACCATATTTGTCTGAGCTGCTTTCAAGACAGTCAGAGCGAACAACACTTACTTTGGTAGGTTCGTTCGTTATCGCTAAATCGAGAGTATCCGCCAGTACACGCTGGTTCTTTCCGGCAGATAAGAACCTACTCTACACCGTTGATTCGCTCTCGGCGCGGTGCTTCATCTCGATCACTCGCATCTTCTTCCACTTTCCACTTAGGAATCGCAGGAAGTAGACCACGCCTAAGATCCAGACCCATCCGACGACTAGAATCCAGCATCCATACAAACCGGCGTGAATAACTTCAACGGCCAGCCAACTCAACAGCGCAAGCACTGCGGCCATGATCAGGCTTACCCACAAGACAAAGCGAGTGTCTCCAGCGCCCTTGATCGCGTTGACAAGTATTGTTAGCGAGGCATCAAACAGGTTGTAAGCAGCCACAAAAAGTAGCAGTGTTGTAGCAAGCTTCGCGATCTGTTCACTGTCCGCGATCAACTCGGGGTCTTTATTCGCGAAGGCTGTTAAGAAGAGGTCGGGGACTATGATGTACAGTAGCGAGATCACCGCCATATAAGCCATGCCGATGCCCAGCGAATTCCAGGAGGCTCGTTCGGCTAGCTTGGGATTATCTTCGCCCAAATGTTGTCCGACCAAGATACCTGCTGCCATGCCAAAGCCCCAAATAGGCATGAAGGCAAGCGTCGAAACGCTGAAGGCCATCGTTGTCGCGGCTGCTTCGATCTTTCCTAAACGACTGACCAGCACGACGAAGCTCGTGAAGCCAATCACATCCAAGACCATCTGCAAGCCACTGGGACCGCCGTAGTACCAGAGCTTCCAAAAGCGAGCCAGATTCAACTGCCATCGGCCCGTTCCGAATTCACTGCGATGAGCTTGTTGAACAAGAAGCAAAACGTACGTCAGGGCCTTTAGCCACATCGCCACGGCTGTCGCATATCCAGCGCCAGCCGAACCCGCTTCAGGAAAACCGAAATATCCAAAGATCCAGACATAGTCCAAGGCCACGTTAAGGCCCGCAAAAAAGGAGTCAACCAACATCACTACGCCCGTCTTGCCTCGGCCGCTGTAGAACGTAGCTGCTGCTTGAGCGACTAACATGCCACCAGCACCCCAGTTGAGTGCTTGGAAGTAACTGACCTCTTCAATCTGAATGGTTGGATCATGACCAGCCATCTCAAAGAACCATGGTGCCAAGGGGTTCGCTAACAGAAGAAGCGGTGTGAGAATCAAAGCTACCCAAATAGCTTGCCAGACCGACGGTCCAATTTGATCAAACTGCTTGTCACCGTTGTACTGCGAAACGAACGAATTGGCGTAAGCGCAAACACCTAGAGGCAAACAAGTGAGCGAAAACCAGATAGTCGAAGCCGAGAAGGAGGCGGCCATCGCGGCTGGCGAAAGCATGTTCAAAAAGATTCGGTCGACAAAGGTCATCACCGTCCACGACAGACACGAGATCACCATTGGCAGGGCCACGATCAAGACTTCGCGCCCCCCAGCCGGTTGTTGCCACCACTGTACTACTTTGCCTTGCATCGACACTTTTCTAAACAAGAGTGGCTAACGGATCTTTCGGCCGAAATCATCGCAAGAACAACTTGCATTACTTCAGAGGTCTGGGATAGGACAATCTAACTGCCGTTCAGGTTCAGTCGAATAGCATCCTCGCAATATTTGATGAATTCGACCCAAATGGCGTAGCCTAGATTAAGGTCTCCGAATTTCGTCAGCGATGGCAAAGGCGATTTCAAGTGATTGTTCGTAGTTCAAGCGAGGATCGCAGGTGGTGTTGTAAGCTGTGTGAAGATCCGATTCGCTCAACCCCGAAGCACCACCAACACATTCGGTAACGTTTTCTCCGGTAAGCTCCAAGTGGACGCCGCCAAGCCGCGAGCCAACGCTGCGGTGTACCGCGAACGCACTACGTAACTCAGCCAAGATATCGTCGAAGCGTCGCGTCTTGTGTCCAGTTTGCGCTGAAACAGTATTGCCGTGCATCGGATCGCAAATCCAGAGCACATTGAGTTTGCTTCTTAGTACTCCCTCAACTAAGCCGGGCAAAAGCTGATCCACTTTGGAACTGCCGATACGATGGATCAGCGTAATCCGTCCAGGTTGATTCTCTGGGTTGAGTATGCGAACCAGCTCGATCACTTGTTCTGGAGTCGCCGTTGGACCAACTTTAACTCCGACAGGATTTTCGATCCCTCGCAACAGTTCGATGTGAGCTTGATCTAGCGACCGAGTTCTTTCCCCGATCCAAGGCAGGTGAGTTCCCATGTTGTACCACAAACCATCGCGAACGCTCTTTCGAGTCAGCGCGTGTTCGTAGTTCAAGTGCAGCGCTTCGTGCGAAGTGTAGAAGTCCACTCGCTGAAGATCGGGGACCGGTTGTGAGAGGATTGCGTCGAAGAACTCTAATGCGTGACCGATGGAATTGCAAAGATCACGGTATCGCTGATGCTCCGTTCGCTGCGATACAAAAGTCAATTTCCAATTCTCGGGGTGATGCAGATCGGCAAAACCACCTTCGCTGAGTGCCCGGATAAAGTTGAGCGTCAAGGCTGCGCGTTCATATCCTCGCAGCAACTGCTGAGGATCGTTTCGCCGTGCTTCTGGAGTGAACTCGGAATGATTGATCAGATCGCCACGATACGAGGGCAGCGTCAAATCATTTTTGGTTTCAGTATCGCTACTTCGCGGCTTGGCGTATTGGCCGGCGATGCGGCCAATACGAATTACCGGTTGTCGCGAGCCAAAGATCAGAACTAGACTCATTTGCAGCAGCAACTTTAGCTTGCTGGCAATCGCTTCAGCCTCGCAGTCCGAGAAGGACTCGGCGCAGTCACCGCCTTGAAGCACCCAAGCTTGTCCGGCTTGAGCTGTCGCCAATCGCTCGCGCAGTTTCACGACTTCCCAACTGGTTACCAGCGGAGGCAGTCGTGAAAGATGCGAAAGAACGTGGTCGAGCTCAGCAGGATCTTCGTACTTGGGTTGCTGACTGGCGGGCTTTGATCTCCACGAATCTGGAGTCCAATTTGCTGGAGGCATGAACAAAATTTCTAAGCGTGAGTATTAATTCTTGGGGAACAGCTTGTCTTTAAGGAAGCTGTAGGCCAGCGCAGTCATGTAGGCTCGCTGCTTGTTGTTGGCCGCGCCGCCGTGACCACCTTCGATGTTCTCGTAGTAGTCCACTTTGTGGCCTTGAGCCTCCATCAGCGCCATCATCTTACGAGCGTGTCCCGGGTGGACGCGATCATCGCGAGTCGACGTAGTGAACAGCACGGACGGATACTTCTGTTCTTGCTTGATGTTCTGATAGGGCGAGTAGGTCTTAATAAAGTTCCATTCTCCCTCGGAGTCTGGATTACCATACTCGGCCATCCAACTTGCACCAGCAAGCAACAGATGGAAGCGTCGCATATCCAATAGCGGAACTTGGCAAACCGCTGCCGAGAACAGTTCCGGATACAACGCGACCATGTTACCAACCAGCAAACCACCGTTTGAACCGCCTTGGATTCCCAGACGTTCGACCGATGTGACGCCGCGAGAAACAAGGTCCTTCGCAACTGCAGCAAAGTCTTCGTAGGCTCGCAAGCGGTTCTGCTTCAAAGCTGCTTGGTGCCATCGCGGACCATACTCACCACCGCCGCGAATGTTTGCAACGACATAAACGCCGCCTTGCTCACACCAAGCTCGGCCCACCGTTGGCGAGTAGTTCGGCAGCAACGAAATCTCGAATCCACCATAACCGTAAAGCAGAGTTGGGTTCGATCCGTCCAGCTTCACATCCTTTTTCGCCACCATGAAGTACGGAACTCGCGTACCGTCCTTACTTGTCGCGAAGTGCTGCGAGACTTGCAGTCCCTTGGCATCGAACTGAGCCTTTAATTGCTTTAGCATCTCAGGCTTCTGACCAATTTCTCCGTAGAAAAGAGTGTTCGGAGTGAGAAAGTCGCTGCTGCTGAGCCAATAAGCGTTCGATTCGTCAGGATCAACTGCGCCTACGGTGACCGTGCCAATTTCAGGAGCGCCGATCAGCGGAGTCGAAGTCCATTTGCCACCTTCTGGCTTAAGTACCGAGATGCGATTCTTCACATCCTCAAGCACATTCAAGAGGATGTAGTCTTTTGTCGGCGAGAAACTATCCAGCGAGCTTCGATCGGTAGGTTCAAACAGAACCGAGAACTCTCGTTTGCCACTCATGAAATCTTTGAAGTTGGTAACAATCAGCGATCCAGGGATGAACTTCTTGCCGCCGACTTCCCATGGCTCGCGCAGTTCCAACAGCAGGTAGTCACGGAATACGGACTTGTTCGCTGAATTCGGAGCGTCGACCTTGGTGAGTTTGTTATCATCGCTTCTTAGGTATAGCTCGTCGTTGTAAAACGCGATGGTGCGGCGAACGTAGTTGCGTTCAAAGCCAGGCGTGTCGTCGTGCTGCCCCGAGATATACATGTCTTCTGGCATACCTTCGTAGACCAACTGAGCCTTCTCCATCGGCTCGCCGCGACGCCACAGTTTGACTTGTCGCGGATAACCCGATGTCGTCATCGATCCGGGGCCGAAGTCTGTGAACACAAACACCGAATCTTTATCGATCCAAGCCAAGCCACCCTTGGCTTCAGCGCGAGAGAATCCGCCTTCGACAAACTTCTTCGTCTTCATGTCGAACTCGCGAGTCACCGTCGCATCGGCACCGCCGCGCGACAAGTTGATCAAGGCTCGTTCATAACCTGGTTTGAGTATGCTGGCCGCTCCCCAAACCCAGTTTTCGTTTTCTTCTTTAGCTAGTTGATCGAGATCCAAGACCAATTCCCATTTGGGCTCAGCCTTGCGGTACTCTTCCAACGTTGTCCGACGCCAAATGCCGCGTTCGTGCTGCTTGTCACGCCAGAAGTTGTAGTAGTAGGGACCGTCTTTGCCGACCGCTGGAATGCGTTCGTCCGAGTCAAGAATCTTGAGCAGATCGTCTTTGAGCGTATTGAACTCGGGCGTTTCGTATTTCTTCTGAGTCAGTTCGTTGCGTTGGCGAACCCAGGCTAACGCCTTCTCTCCCGTTACGTCCTCCAACCAAACATAGGGGTCTTCCTGAGGTGTGACGTCGGAGACCTTTCGCGGCTGCTTCGAGCCTTGATTTTGCGAACCTTGATCTTGTCCATGAATTGGCATAGTCATCGCCAAGCTGCAAAGGCAGCAAAGTGTGAATGAAATGGGTCGTAGTGATCTCAAAATCATCGAATGAAACCCTCTTGAAAAAGTGGTTTTCCCCAAGGAGCAAAGACGAAGGCCTTAATGGCAGTTTTGGGGAGACAATATGATAGCCGCCAGTCGGCAAACTGGGCAGCGGTGCCCGGAAGTACTTGGGCGAAACCCGGTCCGCTGGCGCTAGGCGAACTGGCCCGCGGGCGGGACGTGAACTGGTGCGCGGGCGTCCCGCGGCGTCCCGCCCGCCTCTTAATCCAATGCGGACGGGACGTCCGCGCACCGAATCTCTGCGGACGGGACGACCGCGCACCAAATCTGTGCGGACGGGACGACCGCGCACCGAATCTCTGCGGACGGGACGTCCGCGTACCATGCCCGGCGTCCCGCGAACCGGTGCGCGGGCGTCCCGCCCGCATCTATTTTGCTTGAGCTGACGGAACTTCGGGGAACCCATCCGCAACGCCAAGCGTCGCGACTGCCACCGCGGCAGCTCGCCGAGATTTCGAGTTCTCAATAGCTTCCAGTCGCTGCTTGGAGCTCATCGACGACCAAGCCGCAATCTCAGCAACTGAGCGAAAGCAGCCTTGGCAAATCTTGGCTGAACTCAACAAACAAACACCCGTGCATGGCGATGCAACACTCATTACTTTCCAGCCTTTCGTCGACGCAGACCACAAGCCAAAATTCCAACTGCTACCAAGCCAAGACTTCCGGGTTCGGGGACCGCAGTGATGACCAGATTGTCCATAGCCAGATAGGTTGGCGTGTTGATTCCAAACGCTCCCACATCGGAGGACGAGAACGAAAGTCGCACGGCCTTGGCTAAGCCCAGCGAGCTGAGGTTTAAGTTCGCCCACGAGTTCAGGATGAAGTGTTGCCCGCTATTGGCCGAAGTAAAGTCGGCGAGCGAGAAGACTACAGAACCCGTTGCATTGCCCGTCGCAGCTCCGTTGCTTTGAACTTGGTCGTAACCAGTAAACGTGACTCGATAGAAATCTCCTGCAGCAAACTTCTTGGCGAAGCTGTCTCCGTTGAGCATCGAGAAGTAAGTGTAGGTCGTATTGGTCAACGAGACGGACGATAGCCGATAGCCATCGGGCAAGTTGAAATAAGCACTCGACCCCGAATAACCCACCGCGTAATTCCCCGAGCCACCGACGCCTGTTCCTGTAATCGCCGCGTATTGATTCACGAACGAAGGGTTCGTTGGATTGTTG